>JAQUMS010000105.1 GCA_028717985.1 Candidatus Omnitrophota bacterium | reverse complement strand
GTTCTTTTATCGGGGTCCCGATTCGAACCAAAATATTTTGCGGGTTGGAAAAGCATCCTCCCGTTACAGTGACAACTCGTTCATACAGGGGTTTATTTTTATACACCGCTTCGAATACAGCGAAAACGGTAGCAACATTAACAACAACAACACCAATGTCATAAGGAAGCTTTTGCTGCGGGACTTCTTTTTTTGTAATATTTTTAATTAATTGTTTTTCCCCTCCTTGGGGGTAGTTTGATTTTAAAGTTTTTATAGAGAGTCCGCGTTCCCTGGCCCATTCGAGAGATGAGGCATATATTTTAAATTGTTCAATTGCGTCAGGTTTGTTATCTTCTATGGCGATATATATTGTTTTAACTCCGAGGCACGATGAAATGAGTTCTATCCCTGCCAGGATTTCCCCTGTTTTTTCCTTCATGAGGCGGTAATCGCCGGTTAAATATGGTTCGCATTCCGCTCCGTTGATGATCAGTGTGTGCACAGGCTTGGGGGGTGTTAATTTGAGGTACGTAGGAAATGAAGCTCCTCCCATTCCAACAATTCCCGCTTCAAAGACGCATGAACGTATCTGGTCGGGTGTTAACTGAACAGTGTCGGCATGGGTTTTGGGAGGAGGGATATTGGATGAGTCTTTTCCGTCGTTTTCAATGATGATCGCTTTACATCTGCCGAGTATGGGATGGGGGCATTCTTCAATAGCGATGACTTTTCCTGAAATAGATGCGTGAACGGGGACATATACTCCGTTTTCAGCGGCGGCTATTTTTTGCCCGCGGAGCACAGTATCTCCGGGTTGTACAAGCGGTGAACAAATTTTCCCTATATGCTGGCTTAACGGAATATACGCTTTTAATGGAGGATGGGCTAATTCTATGTGTTTATTGGATGTTTCAATTTTATGTTCTTTTAATCTAACCATACGATTTTATTGTGCAGTGCCAGGGTTAAAACTCCCAGGGCAATCACAATACCTCCTACGCTGATAAGTATTGATGCGGGAGTAAAGATTTCTGCCAGCATACTGCTGATGAACATAAAAATGAGAAACCCCAGGTGCATTACAATCTCCATAGAACTGAAGATCTTTCCATGCATGTGGTTTTCGCTTACGTTGTGGACGATTGTGTTGGAGGCGATCATAATAGGAGCGACGGTAATGCCGAAAACAAAGGCCAGTAACCCTGCGGTTAGAAAACAGGGATACCGCTGAATCCCCGATGCGAATAATATTAGCATTATACCACTGACAATGAGGGAAGAAAATATCATTTTGTAAGGGGAAATCCTGCTGCCGAACCTTCCGTAAAGAATTGAACCTGAGAATAACCCAAAGCCGAGGAACATAATGAGCAATCCCAGGTCTTTGGTCGCGGAATGCAGGTTTTTTTGGATAAAAGCTATTAATACTACGTAAATCGCTCCCAAAGCAGACCAAAGAATAAAGATTATCGCCGCAGTAAACCGGATGTTTTTATTTTTTATAAAATAAAAGACCCCTTCTTTGATTTCGGATAAAAGTGATTTTTTTATAACCTCGACAAGTTTGTGGCTTTTTTCTCTAAGTTTAATGGAATCAACGGTTTTTTTGCCGATAAAGAAAATGCATAGTCCCGAAAAGAGGAAACTCAGCGCGTCAAGATAAAAGCCGCTTTTGGGCCCCATCCACTCGACTACCAGCCCGCTGACTCCAAAACCAAAGACCGCCGCCAGCATGCCGGTAGTATTTACCAGGGAATTAGCCAGAAGGAGGTCTTTTTTGAGCACGAGCTCGGGGACGATAGATAATTTAGCAGGGACAAAAAAACGCCCGATCGAAAAGGTAAGAAAAATAATAACATAAATAATGCTTAGATTTTTGCTGTAAAAAAGGAACAAAGGAATGGTGAGAACCAAAATTGCCCGGATAAGATCACATATAAACATGGTCCTGCGTCTGTTCCACCGGTCTACATACACGCCGGCAATCGGGCCGATAACAAAAACAGGGATAATGGTAAAAGAAAGTATTTTAGCCATTTCTATGGTTGAGCCGGGAGCTCTCAAGTATACGAATCCTATAAGAGCCATCTGGCTTAGCCTGTCGCCGATCTGTGAAATGATCTGGCCCAGCCATAAGAGGAAAAAATCACGGTTTTTTAAAATTTCATGGAATTTTGACATGGGTTTTTAACGCAAAAAAAAGCCGATGAGTGGAATCGAACCACCAACCCGCGCTTTACGAAAGCGCTGCTCTACCATTGAGCCACATCGGCATACCTGTTAAAGCCTGAAATTTACTCAATAATTATAACAATTTTTATCTATAAGTCAAGAGAAGCTCCTGTATGAACAGAAGACAGTGATTCGCGTTACGCCCGCAGGTTGTGCGGTAATATTAGAAATTTCTAATATTATTCTAATATTCTTCTAAAACAACTTAGTATATAATTATATATATACGTGAATGGTATTGAAGGATGGGATGAATTCAAAATGAATGTATCGGCGATGGCGGGAATGAATATCCGGTGAAAACCGAGAAGATGAAATAAGGGAGGAGGGTGATTCCTGTGCGTATCCTGATAGTTGAGGATGAGAAGAAAATCGCCGATTTTATCCGGCGTGGACTGAAAGAAGAGGGGTATGCCGTTGACGCGGCGTATGACGGGGAAGAAGGGCATTTTTTGGCATCCACAAATGAATACGATCTTATTATCCTTGATTTGATGCTGCCGAAAATAGACGGAAGAACTTTATGTGCGCAGTTGAGGAAAGAAAAAATCTCTGTTCCTGTTTTGATCCTCACCGCTAAAGATCAGGTTAACGATAAAGTCGCGGGCCTTGATGCGGGAGCCGATGATTATTTAACCAAACCTTTTGCTTTTGAAGAGCTTGTGGCCCGGATCAGGGCCCTTTTGCGCAGGCCTGAAGCGGCACAGGAAGTCCATTTGAAGATCAAAGACCTGGAGATGGATCTTTTGACCCACACAGTAAGGCGCGGCGGACAGGACATAGAGTTGACTGCTAAAGAATTCGCGCTCCTTGAATTTTTTATGCGCAGGCCGAACACCGTGGTTACCAGGACAATGATCGCGGAACATGTATGGGATATTCATTTCGAAACATATACCAATGTTATTGACGTGTATGTGAATTACCTGCGTAAAAAAATTGACCGCGGTTTTAAGGATCAGATGATCCATACGTTGCGAGGAAAAGGATATATTTTTAAGTAACCAGGGAAAGCAATTACGAGTCTCCGTATGATTTTTTCAAAAACCACCCGTTTTAAAATAACGATTTTATACATGAGTATACTGGCCCTGACCCTTGGTGTTTTCAGTATCTTGTTGTATCATAATTTTCGCCGGAGTTATTTTGAAAGTGTGGATAACTTTATCAGCTCTCGGGCCCAGGGTATTGCGTATGCTATTGACGCGTATTGGGAAGAGGAGCATCTTGAGACTATGAAAAACGGAGGAGTGCCCGGGGATGTTTTCAGCAAGGTTAATAACATCAATTTTACCAGGATAGCGCAGCGTTGGATAAAAGAACAATCTGATGATCCCCGGCTGATGGGTATTCTTGTTTGGATTTTTGACGCCAGGGGGAATCATATTGTTTCATCAAGAAATATCTCTCCGGCGGTGGGGCTTCCACGGGAAGTCGTGTCATCTCTCCCGGACATAAAAGCCGGATTTCGTACTCTTGACCTGACGTTGATGGAGGCCCGGACACAGTCATTCCGTGTGTATACGCTGCCGGTCATTGAAAATAACCGCTTGGCGTATATTGTGCAGGTAGCTAATCCCCTTGGAGGAGTGTATCAGGCATTGATAAGGCTTAAAACAATTTTATTTATTCTTCTTCCGTTGACCGTTTTTATCACCGGGGCGGTGGGGGTTTTTCTTGCCGGTATTACATTGCGGCCGGTAGACGCGATGATAAAGACCATTCATCAGATTACTGCGGAAAACCTTAAATTACGGGTTACGATCCCTGATACCAAAGATGAAATAAAACATCTGGCCGATACCTTTAATGATATGCTTGAACGCCTTGATAAAACGTTTACTTCTCAGCAGCAGTTTCTTCAGGATATTTCACATGAATTAAAAACTCCTTTGACCATTATCCGGGGGGAAATCGAGGTTATCCTGAAAAAGAAGCGTCCTCCGGAAGAATATGAGCGTGTTTTAAAAAGCGCGCTGGAAGAGATCAACAGGGTCAGCCGGATTTTTGAGAATCTCCTGCTTCTTGCCCGGTTTGACAGTAAAAAGATTTCTCTTGAATTAAAGCCGTTGGATATAAATATTCTGATAAAGGATATTCTCGATGATACGGAACAAATAGCCCGGCAAAAAAATATAAAAATAACGTTTCTTCCTGCGTCCCCGGCTGTAATCCAGGCCGACGAATATTCCATCAGGCGGCTTGTGCTGAATCTTTTGGATAACGCGGTAAAATATACTCCCGCCGGAGGCGATATCCGCATATCAACCTCCTGGGGAAATAACCTCGTTGTTATTGCGGTCAGTGATACCGGTCCGGGAATTTCTCCTGAAGCTTTGCCGCAGATCTTCGACCGTTTTTATCGGGCAGACGCTTCCCGCAGCAGCGACGGTTTTGGGCTTGGTTTAAGCATTGTTAAATCCATTGTTCAGGCCCACAACGGAACGATCGAAGTGAAAAGCAATCCTTCCCAGGGTACAATTTTTACCGTTTCTTTCCCCGTTTAAATTTCCACAGAGTACAGCATTTCTGATATATTTTGCATAAGAATTTTTTAATTTTCCTCTAATCCTTTTTTAATCACGGGTGGGGTATATTATCCCTCGTAGAATGAAATATTCGGAAAGGAGGTGAGGAATATGAAACGTTCAATGGCTTTATTTTTTGCGCTCGCGTTTTTATGCGCGTTCAGCGGGATCAGCCTGGCGCAGGACTCAAACGCGGCAACGGAAACCGTGAAAACAGAGAATACTAAACCGGGGAAAAAATCGAAAAAGCATTTCTTAAAGAAAAAAACTATTAAAAAATCTGACGATGTCAGTAAGGAGAGCAAAAAATGATACGTAGTTTAATTATGGCGTTGGTGTTACTTGCGTGTTCGGTTTCTTTGGGGTTTGCTCAGCAGTCTGCGATGCCGCAGGCAAAAGCTAAACCGGCGGGCGAAATGAAGCTGAAATCTTTCACCGGAAAAGTTGAGGCGGTATCGGCGGCTGATGCAACAAACGGAACGAAAAGCGAGATTTCTGTCGCTGAAGATAGCGGGAAAAAACTTACGTTCCTGGTTAAATCAACCACAACGATCTACGGCGCGGATTCAAATGCCGTTTCTCTTGACAAGATAAGCAAGGGTGAAAAAGTAAAAATAAAATACGATATCAGCAAAGAGGGTGTTCACGAAGCCGTATCGATCCATGTTATTAAATAATACCGTTGTTTCACTATAGTGTGTCAGCAGGGCAGGCTCCAATGCCTGTCCTGCTTCTCTTCCGTTTTTTAAAAACCACCCGTCATAATAATCCTGTGATAAAACCACAGTTTATTTCCTCTT
>JAQUMS010000104.1 GCA_028717985.1 Candidatus Omnitrophota bacterium | reverse complement strand
CCGGGCGGCACACCCCAAAGCTTTGACCGTATCATTGACCTCTAAAACCGTCACGTTTTTCAGACGCTTCAGATCTATTTTTTTATTCTTCTCCTTAACAATACACGCCGCTCCTTTTTGTGCCGCGCACGCAGCGAAATCGTGTCCGTCAAAATTATCTCCCCGCAAAGCAAAAAAGACATCCCCCTGCTTGATACTGCGGGTATCAATAGACACGCCGGTAACGGAAAAAAAAGCGCTCTTCCGCACGACGGAAGCTCCAATAGCCTGTATCAGCTCATTAATTTCAAACATTCGCGGACGACCTCTCTATCGTCAAAATAAATCATTTGATCCTTAATAATCTGATAATTTTCATGTCCTTTGCCCGCGACAAGAACCACGTCCCCCGGCGCAGCCAAATAAAGCGCTTTTTCAATTGCTTCAAACCGGTCAGGAATCACACAATAATTTTTCCTTGAAATTCCCTTACGTATATCCCCTATAATACTCCGCGGACTTTCCGAACGGGGATTATCATTTGTAATAACGGCAAAATCGGCCAGGGTTGAAACAATCCTCCCCATCTTAGGCCTTTTTGATTTATCGCGGTCTCCGCCGCAGCCAAAGACAACAATGATCCTGTTTTTACATATCTGCCTTAAAGTTGATATCACATTCCGCAGCGCGTCCTCAGTATGCGCATAATCCACAAAAACACGAAAATCGCGCCTGGTTTCAAGATGTTCCATCCGGCCGGGGACATTAGGGAACGATGCGAAAACTGAGCGGATAATTTCGATATCCACGCCTTCCCTCAACGCCCATGCTGCGGCAGCGAGTACATTATACACGTTATGCCTGCCGATCAGCTTTGTTTTAATCCTGATCTCATTCCGGGGTAAAACAAAAATGAATTCTGTCCCCTCAAGGTCCATGCGTATGTCTTTAGCCATAAAATCAGCCTTATGTTCAATTCCATACGTGAAAACTCGGAACGATGATAACCTGCGCAAACGCATACCATACGGATCATCATTATTGATTATGGCATACGCGCCGGGACGGGCATTTCGAAACAATTTCACCTTGGCCTGAAAATAATTTTCAAGAGTCCCGTGATAATCCAGATGGTCCTGCGTGAGGTTGGTAAAAATGCAGGAAGAAAAATCAATCCCAACCGTCCTTTCCTGATCCAACGCATGAGATGAAACCTCCATGGCAACATGATCAACGCCTTCATCAGACATGCGCTTAAGCATAGCCTGTAATTCAACCGGACCGGGAGTGGTATTGTGAGAAACAATAACGGTATTTTTAAAACGGTAATTTACAGTGCCGATAATCCCCGGGATATTGCCGTTTTTTTTCAACAATGCTTCTATGAGATACGAAATTGTGGTCTTGCCGTTCGTACCCGTTATTCCCGTGATTTTAATTTTTTTAGAAGGATTGCCGAAAAAAGCGCGGGCAAGACACCCCACAGCCTTACGCCCGTTTTTGATCCTGATAAACTGCACCTTCTCATTTTTTAAAAAAACCGGCGCTTCTGATTCTGAAATAATAACGCCCGCACCTCGCTTCAAAGCGTCCCGGATAAAATCAGAACCGTTGGCTTGAGCTCCTTTTAAGGCGACGAAAACAAATCCCGGCTTCACGTCTTTCGAATACGCGGTAATTCCCTTGACGGGAACATCCCTGACGGGAACCGCGGCTTTATAGGTATCCAATGATTGAAGCAGTTGGCATAAACGCATAGTATAATCCAATTAATTATTGCCGGCAACGGACTCGGTAAATACCGGCAATTCTTCCGGAGCCTGATTAGTCCTCAGGTATCTGAGAACATCAACCGCGACATTACTAAAAACAGGTGCCGCAACAACCCCTCCGAAATAAACAGGCCGGGGCTCATCAACGCTTACAACTATCGTAACAAGCGGTTCTTCAGCCGGAGCAAACCCGACAAACGAAGCGATAAACTTATCATGCGAATACGTTCCGTTCGGCTCCAGTTTCTGGGCGGTCCCCGTTTTCCCGGCAGCACTAAAACCGGGGATCTTCGCGAGTTTTCCCGTGCCTTCCTCGATAACACCCGTTAAAATTTTTCTGATACGAGCGGACGTATCGGCTGAGAGAACCTGGTTCACCAAACGCGGTGGAAATTGCTGAATTATTTTCCCGTTTTTATCCCTTACTTCCCTGACCACAAACGGCTTCATTAACTGCCCCCCGTTAGCAATCACCGACATCGCGGACGCCAGTTGCAGAGCGGTCACACCCACCTCCTGGCCCATAGGGATAGAAAGAATCGAGGTTTTTGACCATGATTTGGGACTACGGATCATACCCGGGATTTCACCCGGCAGATCAATGCCCGATTTCGCGCCGAATCCGAACAACCGGATATACCGGTATAAAAGATCAGGCCCTAAAAGCTGAGCCACTTTCGACGTGCCGATATTACTCGACAGTTCAATAACTTCACGGAATGTAAGCACTCCGTGCGGTTTGTGGTCATGTAAAACCCTGTTCCCGAAACGATAGGACCCGTTTTCGCAGAAAAATTTATCTTCTTCCCTTACTTTTTTTTCTTCCAAAGCGGCAGACGCGGTGACTACTTTAAAAACAGACCCCGGCTCGAAAAGATCGCAGATTGCGCGATTACGCATCTTGTCTTTAGTTGCCTTGCCATAATCATTCATATCAAACGTAGGACGGTTGGCCATGGCAAGTATCGCGCCGCTATACGGATCCATAACAACAATACTGGCGCCTTTAGCGTGGAATTCATTAAAAACCCTGTCTAATTCACGTTCCGCGATATATTGGATAATTTCGTCGATAGTAAGGAACAGATCATACCCGTCGACGGGAGAAAGCATGTTATCGGCAAAATCAAGTTTCTTCTGCCTGGCATCACGCATGACAAGTGACCAGCCCGGTTCCCCCTTGAGATATTTATCAAACAACAGCTCCAGCCCCTCAAGACCGTTATTATCCAGGCCTGAAAATCCGATTACATGGCTGGCAAGATACCCATTCGGATACGAACGTTTACTCTCTTTGATAAAACCGACGCCTTTCAGGTTAGCTTTTTTAATCGCGTCGGCCTGAAGGGTGGGAATCTTCCGGGCAATCCAGACAAAAGACTTTTTCCTATATAATTTGCTGCGTAATGCCGATGCATCAAGGTTCAGGATTTGGGAAAGAACCCGGATAATCTTTTCTTTATCTTTATCCGGAATAGACCGCGGCGTTACGAACAGAGAATCCATTACCAGATTTACCGCCTGAGGACGGGCCCGGGAATCATAAATAGTGCCTCTCCGGGGCTCAAGCTCGACAAAAAGATTATGCTGTTTTTTGGCAATTTCAGAAAGATAATCGGAACGGAATAATTGGATAAAAAAAAGACGGGATATACCGGCAATAAGAAACAAGAAAAAAAATATAAACACCGCAAGCAGTCTGCGACGGTAATTAAATAATATATACACGTATTGTATGTGGAACGTTAATGGCTGACAGTTCGTGGAGGCTGCTGCCCGGCCATACCGGTATGTAAACGACTGGTTGTTGGCCCTTGAACACCGATTGATTTAAACGGAGCGACAGGACTGATTGTTTTTGCTTCCGCCTGGCGTTTCAAGGTAAATAACCGCGCGACCATGCTTTCACTTCTATCGCTCTGATTTCCCGCCTGGTTTGAATTCAATTTCACCAGCATATACGCTTCAGGAAGATGAAAATTCTGTGATAACGGAATTCTATTTCCTATCCGGGTTAATGACGAGCTTTTTTTCAGAGTATACCTCAATTGAGAATTTTTGTCCAACTCTTCCTGGAATTCCGCCTGTTTCTTCTGCCCTTCATACGCCAGCCTGAAAATTTCCGTCTGCTGCCATACATACAGAAGTGCGAAAAGAGTTATAAAAGTCGTTCCCCCCAAAACTTTTGATAATCTCATGGCGCGATTTCCTTTTTTTAAAAATCCCCTTGTTAAATATTAAAACGAAAAGCCCAGCAATCTTTTATATTCTTTCAGCCGCGCGAAATTTCGCGCTCCGGCTCCGAGGATTCACAACACATTCGGAAGCTAACGGTATTAACGGCTTTGGAGTCAAAATCTTAATTTTATGTTCCGCCGCCCAACTCCGGAATTGTAATTTTACGATACGATCCTCAAGAGAATGGAACGAAATAACGCAAATCCTCGCCCCCGGCTTTAAATAGTCAACAATTTTGCGCAAAGAAGATTCCAACGCTTCCAATTCCCTGTTGACCGCGATACGGACAGCCTGAAAAGTCCTTGTAGCCGGATGAATACGGTAATGCCGCATCTTCTGATGATACGGGATCGCGCGCATAACGATATCATTTAACTCTTCCGTCGTGGAAATTGGATGTTTTTCCCTTTCCAAAACCACAAGACGAGCGATACGATTATGCCATCTCTCCTGCCCGAAAACCCTCAGAAGGTGAGAGATCTCCTCTTGATTCAGATTATTCACCAGGTCAAACGCAGAGATAGACGACGTCCTGTCCATCCGCATGTCAAGAGGACCGGTATTCTGAAAACTAAACCCGCGTTCCGGATTGTCAAGCTGAAAAGAAGAAATCCCTATATCCAAAAGAATCCCGTCTACAGCGTCTATATTTTTTTCGCGCAAAATCTGGTCTATTGAAGAAAAATTACCATGAACAAAATCACAAATATCATGAAACGCCGCAAGGCGTTCTTTGGCGATAAGAAGCGATTCTTTATCACGGTCAATACATAACAATTTTCCAAACGGCATTAAATGCTCGGCGATAACCCTACTGTGCCCGCCTGTCCCTGCCGTCGCATCAACAATTATCTTTCCCGGCACTGGCTGCAGGTATTCCAAAACTTCTCTGACCATAACCGGAGTATGAAATTCCTGTTTCATTTCAACATACATAAGTGTTTATATCGTATTATGATATAACAAATCTCAGTTTTGTAAAGCCCCTTATTTCCCAATTACCGCTTATGAAGGATTATCTACCAATTTACCTGCAATTTCTTCGAACGACTGTTTCCATGTGCCGCAAAATTCCTGCCATTTCCCGCTATCCCAAATCTCAACCCGGTTGGACACACCGACAACAAAAACATCTTTTTTAATTTCCGCGTAATCTTTTAGATACTGGGGAACCAGAATCCTTCCCTGTTTATCGGGAATAACGTCAATCGCTCCAGAAAAATACAGCCGGTTAAATACACGGGATTCCTGGACCGTAAAAGAAACAGATTTAAAACGCTGTTCCTGAGCCTTCCATTCCTCTTCAGAAAACATAAATAAACATTTATCTAAACCGCGCGTAAGGAAAAATTTTTCAATAAAATTCGTCTTCGCGGCATCGCGAAACCTCGACGGTAAAATCAACCGGCCCTTACGGTCTATAGAATGCTGATATTCTCCGTAAAACATAGGTTAGTATCCTCTCTCCCACTTTACTCCACTCTTAACCACATCGTAGCAACAGTATAGATAAATTTAGTTTTTTTGTCAAGATAAAAAAAACAAAAAAAATATATATACTATATCTTGTATTATTCTATCTATATATCTTGATATATTGTGGTGTTATAAAGTGGGAGACGCCGCTTTAAAAAAGTTTTTTTAAATAATATGA
>JAQUMS010000103.1 GCA_028717985.1 Candidatus Omnitrophota bacterium | reverse complement strand
ATTCTTATGCTTTCTTTTGCGATTGCATTCGCGCCTTCGTTGAAGTTTACAAAAGTTTCGACTGCCGGGTTTGTCTGGGATTCAGCTTTTGTTCATCTGTTTTCACCCGATCGTCCTTTGAACGAAAGGATTTTAATGGGAAGTTTGGATTCCTCGATGTATAATCAGGCCCATATCGACCCTCTCGTAAAAATTATCAGGGAAAATACAAAAGATACCGATATTATTTTTTCCAATATCCCTTACGCGGGAGGTATGCTTTCGGCATTTTCAGGCCGTGCTACTTCTTCGGGGATGCTCCCGGAAGTAAATTCCCCCGTTAATTTTGATCCTCTTTCGGCGGCAAAACTCAGTATTTGGTTTAAAAATACAGATGGTTCATTTTCCGAGACCCTTAAAAATTACGTTAAAGAATATAATCTTATTCCTGTTGCTGAAACGGAACTTGCCTATGTTTACCGGAATAATGCGGCGGCCGGGAAAATTCGTATTCCTCCGCCATTTGTTCCCGTGCCGGTTTTGCTGCTGATTCTGTCTGTTGCCGCCGCGGTTATCGTTATGGATCTTATGCGTCACAATAACGTTTCAGGGTGATAGAGGGCCGTGGTGACGTGTGCTCTGTTACCATCTAATAGTTCTTGTTTTTTACTGCTGTTTATATATAATTAAAGCATATGTATAAAATTATAGAGATTTATTTATTGACATTTATTCCTATTTTTGTCGCGGTTGATTCTATCGGCAACGTCCCGTTATTTCTCGGTCTTGTTGAAGGAACGACAAAGAAGCAGAAGCATAGAATAATTTTGGATTCCGTGACTACAGCGACTGCCGTAGCCGTGATTTTTATGTTTGTCGGCAAGCTGGTTTTAAGGTTTATCGGAATAACGATCGCCGATTTTCAGATCGCAGGAGGGACTTTACTGTTTGCTCTTGCTTTAAGGCTGCTGCTGCCGTTTAGCGGCGGAAAGACTTTGTACGGCGATGCAACCCGGGATAAGATGGTCGGGGTTTTCCCTATGGGGACGCCCTTGATTACAGGCCCGGCAGTTTTGACTACCACGCTCATGATGCTTGATACGTACGGCGTAATCCCGACGTTTACTGCATTGGTCATTAATATGTTTATAGTCTGGTTGTCTTTGGTAAAAGCCGAAGGGATTATGAAATTTTTAGGAGAAGGGGGTACTCGCGCGTTCGCCAAAATTATGTATATTTTACTGGCGGCAATAGGGGTAATGATGGTGAGAAAAGGGATTTCTTCGGTTGTTTCGGGTTTTTTATCCTAACGGAAAAAGGGGGATGCGTGTCGTTTGAATCAGGCAGAACAGCCAGTGACGTTAGTACGTTTATTATGGCGGGAGGGAAAGGAGAACGGTTGTATCCGTTAACAAAAGACCGGACTAAACCCGCTGTTCCGTTTGGAGGTATTTACCGTATTATAGATTTTACGCTGAGCAATTGCATTAATTCGGGGCTGCGCAAAATTTTCGTTTTAACTCAATATAAATCCGCGTCTCTTCAGCGCCATGTGCGTCTTGGATGGAATATCCTTTCCTCCGAATTAAACGAATATATAGAAATCCTTCCCGCTCAGAAACGTGTGGGTGAATCATGGTATTTGGGAACGGCTGACGCGGTGTATCAGAATTTATATACTCTTGAAATCGATAAAAATGCCGAGATCCTCATTCTTGCCGGGGATCATATTTATAAAATGAATTATTATAAAATGATCAATTTCCACCGGCAGGTGAACGCAGATTTAACTCTTGGTGTTGTGGAAGTCGATAAAACGAAGTCCTCTCAGTTCGGGGTTTTGGAAATTGCAGCCGATGGACAGGTAAAAGGCTTTAAGGAAAAACCTGAAAAACCCAAGGGGATACCGGGTAAATCAGATAAAATTAACGTTTCAATGGGGATTTACATTTTTAAACGTAAGATCCTTGAAGAACAGCTGCATAAGGACGCCAAAACAGAAAAGTCAACTCATGATTTTGGAAAAGATATTATTCCCCGGATGATTCGGGATGGACATAAGGTCATGGCGTATAATTTCCTCGATGAAAACAAAAAAGAAGGCCAGTATTGGAGGGATATCGGGACTATCGACGCCTATTATGATGCGAATATTGATTTGGTACAAGTTAATCCTGTTTTTAATCTTTATGACAATGATTGGCCGATTCGGACTTTTCAGGAGCAATTTCCGCCTGCGAAAACTGTTTTTGCCGGGGAAGAGATCACAGGCAGGGTTGGACTGGCGCTTGATTCTCTGGTTTCGGGAGGTTGTATTATCAGCGGAGGGCAGGTAAAACGTTCGATCCTTTCCCCGAATGTGAGAATTAATAGCTTTGCCCAGATTCACGAATCGATCCTTTTGGAAGGAGTGAATGTAGGCAGGTACGCTAAAATTCAGAAGACTATTATAGATAAAGATGTTCAGATCCCTGAAGGGACAGTTATCGGTTATGATCACGACGACGATAAAAAACGTTTTCATATTACCGAATCCGGTATTGTTGTTGTGGCGAAAGGGACGGAAATAAAATAGCTTTCAGCTCTTTGGTCTTAGTTCCTAGTAAAAGCAAAATAGTCTTTTTTCTAAGATCTATGAACCAAGAACTAATAGCTAATCCGGAGGTACCATGCTGCGTAAGGCGAAGATAAACGATATTAATCAAATCCAGGAACTTATAAATACGTTCGCGAAAAAAGATTTAATGCTTCCCAGATCGTTGAACGAGTTGTATGAGAATATCCGTGATTTTTGGGTTTATGAGGAGAACAAGAATATAGCGGGATGCTGCGCTTTGAGTATTTCCTGGGGCGATCTCGCGGAAATAAAATGTCTGGCCGTTAAAAAAGGGAAACAAAAAAAAGGTATCGGCAGTGAATTAGTCCGTGCGTGCTTATGCGAAGCGAAAGAATTAGGCGCTGCGAAAGTTTTTGCGCTGACCTATCAGCCGGAGTTTTTTAAGAAATTCGGTTTCCGGAAAGTAAGCCATACCGGCCTTCCGCATAAAGTTTGGGCTGAATGTATCAATTGCCCCAAATTTCCCAATTGCCAAGAAATAGCGCTTTTAAAAAAACTGTAATATGGTATAATTAAAAATTCGTGTATGCCAAATACGCGTGTTTTTTATTTTTAAGCGGCGTTTGACCGCCGGGTGCAAGCCAGAAAGGCGGACACCGGCTTAATACTAATTAAAGCCGGGTGCAAGCCAAAGAAACAATGGCGGTCTACACTTTATGTTCACTGCGTTCCATAAAGTATCTGTTCATTAAGGAAAACTACTCCTTGCTTAATCATTCCGAAAATCTCTGCGATATTTTCGGAATAAGCTGCGGAGTTAATTCACACAGCGACTTATGTTCACTCTCGTTGTTCGTTCCATAAGTCACGTGTTCATTAAGGAGGAATTATGATGGATTATTTGCTGACCGATGAACAAAAAATGATTCAGGAATTGACCAGAAAGATAGCCGACGAAAAAATACGTCCGGTGGCGGCTAAATATGACGCCAAAGAAGAGTTTCCCTGGCCGGTTATCAAGGTTTTGGCGGAATCCGACCTTTTCGCGATTTTTGTCCCGGAACAATACGGAGGAACAGGCGGATCTGTCCTGGATTTATGTATCGCAACCGAAGAATTATCCCGTGCCTGCGGCAGTATCGCCGTGTGTTATGCCGCTTCCGCTTTGGGGACGATTCCCATAGTTTTGTTCGGGAATGATGAGCAGAATAAAAAATATCTTCCTGATTTGGCAAAAGGCAAAAAAATAGCTGCTTTCGCGGTTACTGAACCTGAAGCCGGTTCTGACGCATCGGCTATTAAGACTACCGCGGTAAAAAAGGGAGATCATTATGTTTTAAACGGTACGAAGCATTTTATTACTAACGGCGGAGAAGCCGAAACGTATGTTGTCATAGCCATGACTGATAAAAGTAAGGGTGCCCGCGGCGCTTCAGCTTTTATTATTGAAAAAGGCACTCCCGGTTTTACCTTCGGCAAAAAAGAGGAAAAGCTTGGTATTCGTTCTTCTTCGACCCGGGAATTGATTTTTACGGATTGTAAAGTCCCGAAAGAAAACCTGTTGGCCAAGGAAGGGATGGGGTTTATTGTTACGATGAGGACGTTTGATAAATCACGCCCCGGAGTAGCGGCTCAGGCGTTGGGTATCGCGCAGGGAGCTTTGGATCATGCCGTAAAATATGCCCGTGAACGCGTGCAATTCGGTAAACCTATTTCCAGCTTTCAGGGTATTCAGTGGATGATCGCGGATATGGCAACTGAAGTGGAAGCCGCGAGGGCGTTGGTGTATGCTGTTGCCCGGACAATCGACGCGGGCAATGGAAGCGTCAGTAAGGAATCCGCTATGGCAAAACTTTTTGCGTCGGATGTGGCGATGAAAGTTACCACTGATGCCGTCCAGATATTCGGAGGATACGGGTATATGCGCGATTATCCGGTTGAAAAATATATGCGGGACGCGAAAATTACCCAGATTTATGAAGGGACTAACCAGATACAAAGAAATATTATTGCTTTGCAGATTATTAAAGAACTGGCAAAATAACGGAATGCAGTAAAGCCGTGTGGGAGCAGGAATACTCATGAATATTATAGTGTGTATTAAACAGGTCCCGGAGACAACAGAAGTGAGAATTAATCCCGAGACGAATACGTTGATTCGCGACGGCGTAAAATCGATCATTAATCCGTTCGATATGTACGCGATTGAGGAAGGCGTAAGGCTGAAAGAGAAGTTTGGCGGAAAAGTAATGGTTGTTACTATGGGGCCGCCGCAGGCGGAGGCCGCGTTAAAAGAAGCTATTGCCATGGGGGCTGACGAAGGAATTTTGGTTTCCGACCGGGCATTTGCGGGGAGTGATACATGGGCTACAAGCTATACTCTTTCATCCGCGATTAAAAAGATCGGCAAGGAATTTGGGAGTTATGACGTTATTTTATGCGGTAAACAGGCGTCCGATGGGGATACCGCGCAGGTTGGTCCGGGGATTTCCACTCATTTGGATATTCCTCAGGTAACTTATGTGAAAAAAATAGAAGAAATTAAAGATTCAATCGCGCGCGTGGAAAGGATGACTGAAGAGGGGTTTGATATTGTTGAGGTTCATTTACCGGTACTCTTTACCGTGGTTAAAGAAATTAATGAGCCTCGCATTCCGTCTCTTAAAGGGATGATGAGGGCAAAATCAGCGAAAATAATTTCCTGGAGCGCCAAAGATATGAATTGCGACCCTGATAATCTCGGGTTGAATGGTTCGCCGACAAAAGTTGTGAAGATATTTACTCCGCCTCCTAAGGTGGGGGGGCAAATCCTGCAGGGAGAACCCGATGTTGTGGCCGGTAAAATAATAGCATTATTAAAAGATGATATCCTTTAGTTTTTTGCTTTTGGTTGGCATCTCAGAAATAATATAACAGAAATAAATCTAAAGAATAGAGAGGAAACAGAAGATGGGAATTCAGGTTATTACGGAAAAATGCACGGGATGTACGGTATGCGTAAAAACATGTCCGTTTGGCGCGATAACGGTTACGAATAAAAAAGCGGTTATAGACTTTAATAAATGTACACTGTGCGGCGCGTGCGTCTCTGCGTGTAAATTTAACGCCATTTTCCATGATAAAAGCC
>JAQUMS010000102.1 GCA_028717985.1 Candidatus Omnitrophota bacterium | reverse complement strand
CAAAGCGGAAAATATGTTTACCGGGATAGTGGAAGAATTAGGCAAGGTTACGCATGTTTCTCAACGGGGACATAATGCGGTCCTGGCGGTCGAGGCGGATAAAGTCGTTGAAGACGCGAGGATAGGCGATAGTATCGCGGTTAACGGCACGTGCTTGACCGTAGTAAAAATCGGCCCCCGTTCGTTAACGTTTGACGTGATGCCGGAGACTTCCCGGATTTCAAACATAGGTATTTTACGGGTTGGCGAGCAGGTCAATTTGGAACGCAGCCTGAAAGCCGGGGACAGGATATCGGGCCATTTTGTAACCGGACACGTTGATTGCGTGGGAATAATAAGAAAAAAATTTTATTTCAGGGACAATTTTTGTTATGAAATAGCTGTTCCCGCGGGTTTTCGCGGCTATAGTGTGCCCAAAGGCTCAATCGCGGTGGACGGAATAAGCCTTACGGTTGCGGATATAAAATCCGATATAATTCGTGTGTATATAATTCCTCATACTTTAAAAAATACTACGTTAAGCGTTAAAGGTCCGGCGAGTAAGGTTAATATAGAATTCGATATTTTAACTAAGCAAACAAGTCGGTCATAGATCGTAGCTCATAGATCATAGAAAATAATGTTTTTTAAAAGCTATGCCCTATGACCAATGAGCTAAGACCTAAAAGCTACTATATTAATTGCTACCAGCCCTGATTTTTGTTATAATTAACTTTCTATCAAACCTAATACCGGGGAGTGGCTCAGTTTGGCTAGAGCGCAACGTTCGGGACGTTGAGGTCGGCGGTTCAAGTCCGCCCTCCCCGATTATAATTCATGCATAGAGTAATACGCATGGGCCTCCTAAATAATAATTCGTTTCCATCCTGTAGTAATTTCAAGCCAAACTATTTCTTCGATCATGAAAAGTCACGTGCATGTTTATTTTAGCGGAAAAGTGCAGGGCGTTGGATTTCGGTATACCGCTGAAGAAATCGCCCGTTCTCTGGGAATATGCGGTTGGGTGAGTAATATGCGTGACGGCAGAGTGGAAATCGTCGGAGAAGCTGAAAAATCCGTTTTACTCGATTTTATTGAACAACTTAAAAGCCGGTTTTCTCTCTATATCAGGGATACCGAAATTGAGTGGTTGCCCGCGCAGGGGGAATACAAGGATTTTGACGTTCGTTTTTGAAAGGAATATATTGTATGCGTTTCGGTATATTTTCCGATGTTCATGCCAATCTGGAAGCTTTACATGCGGTCCTTGAGGCATATCAGGAAGAGCGTATTGATACGTATATATGCGCAGGCGATATAGTAGGATATGGAGCAAATCCTTTTGAATGTATTAAAAAAATAACCGGTCTGCCCGGGGTTATTATTGTTGCGGGAAATCATGATTGGGCGGTTGTTGATTTGGTTAAAACAGATTATTTTAACGATTACGCGTATGAGGCGATTGTTTGGACCCGCAGGGAGCTGGCGGGGATTTTTGATGATTTTTTGAAATCTTTGAAATTGTATTTTCGTGTTTCCGATTTGATCGCGGTTCATGGTACACTGGAATATCCCGAAAAATTCCATTACATGATTGATTTCGCAACCGCCAAAAGTAATTTCGGCATGTTCAGCCAGAATGCGTGTTTTGTCGGGCATACGCATTCGCCGGGTTTTTTTACCAAAGAACCGGGAGGGGATATTTCTTTTTCCCGCGGAGGTGAATTCAAGATTATGTCCGGCGCTCAATACATTGTCAATGTCGGAAGCGTAGGTCAGCCGCGTGATTATGATTCAAGAGCCGCGTATTGTGTTTTTGACACGGAAACCGGAGAAATTGCGATCAAGAGGGTTCAATACGATAGAGAAAAAGCCCGGCAAAAAATTATTGCCGCGGGATTGCCTCGTGTGCTGGGTGACCGTTTGTTAACCGGCATGTAGCTGGTTTGAACCGGAGAAAAACAGTGAACGCTCATGAAGCTCACAAAAAAATAGAGAAGCTACGCATTGAAATAAGGCGGCATGATAAACTTTATTACGTTTTAGACCAGCCTGAAATTTCGGATAAAGAATATGATGTTTTGATGGAAGAACTGGAGAGGTTGGAAAATCAGTTCCCCCAGTATAAATCCGAAGATTCTCCTACTTCACGTGTTGGCGGCGGGATCATCAAGGGGTTTAAGACGGTCAGGCATATCCAGAAGATGCTCTCTCTGGATAATACCTATTCCCGTGATGAATTGCAGGAATGGGATGAGCGTGTCCGTAAAGGCCTGCACGGTGCCGGGGATGTGGAGTATGTCGTTGAACTGAAAATAGACGGAGTCAGCGCCAACCTTTTGTACCGCCGCGGAAAGCTTGTTGCGGGTGTTACCCGGGGAGACGGCGAGAACGGTGAGGATGTAACGCAGAATATAAAAACAATTAAAGCGATACCTCTTGTTTTGCAAGGTGATATTGTCCCGGAAGAGATTGAGATACGGGGGGAGGTGTATATGGATCGCGTTGATTTTCAGTCTCTCAACCGTGAAAGAGAACGTAATGGAGATGCGGTATTTGCGAATCCCCGGAATGCCGCCAGCGGTTCTTTGAAATTGCTCGATACGGAAATAATGAGGCAAAGGCATCTGAGTTTTTTTGCGCATTCTCTGGGCGAATATTCCGGTAACACTCTTAAAACTCACTGGGAATTTCTTTCTGCATTAAAAGACTGGGGGATACGAATTAATCCGTTTTCAAGATTATGCGGAACATTCCGCGATGTTTTGGAGTATTGCGACGAGTTTCAGAGAAAGCGGGATTCTTTGAGTTATGATATAGACGGCATCGTGGTTAAAGTGAATGCGCTTTCTCATCGGGCGGCGCTGGGGGTTACACTGAAAAGCCCGCGGTGGGCGGTCGCGTATAAGTTCCCGGCGCGTCAGGCAACCACGGAAGTTCTTGATATCAAAATAAATGTAGGGAGGACAGGGGTAATTACGCCGACAGCCGAATTAAAGCCGGTCGAATGCGCGGGTGTTATTATCCGGAACGCGACACTTCATAATTTCGACGAGATAAGGCGTCTTGGTGTTAAAGTAGGGGATACCGTATTGATTGAGCGGGCCGGGGATGTGATCCCGAAAGTAGTTAAAGTCGTCCAGAATAAAAGTTCCCGGGTTTTTGAGATCCCCGGGAAATGCCCTGTCTGCGGCGCGAAGATTGTAAAAGAAAAAGAAGAAGATGTCGCGTATCGTTGTATTAATCCTTCCTGTCCCGCTCAACTTGAACGCGGGTTAGTGCATTTTGCGTCGCGCGGAGCGATGGACATAGAAGGAATGGGGGAACAGGTTGTAAAACAGCTGGTGGATCTGCGTCTTGTGCGGACGTTTGCCGATTTATTCTTTCTTTCCGCCGATGATCTCTCGCGGCTTGAATTATTTAAACAAAAAAAAATCTCTAATTTGCTTTCGGCGATCGAACAGAGTAAAAGAAGGCCTTTTTCACGCCTGCTTTTCGCGCTTGGAATCCGCCATGTGGGAGAAAAAGGCGCATTTATTTTGTCCGTGCATTTCAGGAATATGGATAATTTATTGAAGGCCCGGTTCGATGATCTCAACAATATTCCCGAGATTGGGCCCGTAATCGCTGAAGCGGTAGTACATTATTTTTCGCTTCCTGAAACAAAGAAGTTAGTGGAAGCTTTACGTAAGGCCGGTGTAGAGATGGCTGAAAAACGTACGTTCGGTACGGTGCATACTCCGTTAACGGGAAAAACGGTTGTCTTTACCGGTGAATTGTCGTTATTCACCCGGTCAAAAGCAGAGGAACTTGTGCGTTTATCCGGAGGCGATCCGGTTGGCAGTGTCGGCAAGAATACGTCTTTTGTAGTCGCGGGCGCGAATCCCGGTTCAAAATACGCCAAAGCGCAGAAACTTGGCGTGACGATTATCGGAGAGGATGAATTCGCGGAAATGGTAAAAAACATAAAGGTGTAAATAGTAATGTTTTTCGGCAGTAAAGCACGGGGCAAATCCCTGCGGAATTTTCGGTATAAGCTTCGGGGTTAATTCCTGCCTGCCGGCAGGCAGGCACACAGTGACTTATGTTCACTCACGTTCCATAAAAAATATTACTCCAACAGTTAATCACGTCGTAGATTTCTTGCGAAATCTACTTGTAACTGTCGGAGTTGTTAAGGAATACTCCTTGCTTGAGCATCCTAAAAATCTCTACGATATTTTTAGGATAAGCTGCGGAGTTAATTCGCCCGCCAAAGAAACAATGGCGGGCTCATTAAGGAGATTTTAGATGAATATATTAACGCGTACAGGGGTTGTGGTAATTTTATCGTCGGTAGTAGTGTTGTCGGGCTGCGATACTCTTTCAAAAAAATTTATCCGTAAATCAAAAAAAGAAAAAGCAGCCGTCCAGATGGTCTTGGAGCCGGAGGTATATACGGGGCCTGTTATGACCAGGGAGGAGCGCTACCGCCAGGCGTTTATGTTTTGGCAGAACTGGCATGATGAATTTATTGCAGCGTTAATACAGGATGGAAACAGGAAAAAACAGATAGATACGTCGGAAGAGGCTTTGAAAAATCTTAAGGCGATGCAGGGACAGCTTGTTGCCGGTAAACAGGAAATTCTCGAAGGGTATATACGGCGTTTACGCGATTTAGAGGATATGGTTAAACAGGATATATACGGGCAGAATGTTTCTCAAATTCGCAGCGCGGCTGAACGGCTTAAACGCGATATCCTGAGGGATTTTTCATATACTGATGTGAAAAATGAATTGCAATAAATATTCAGCTCTTAGTTCTTGGTTTTTAGCTCTTAGTAAAAATCAAGATCAAAGAGCTGGAAGCTAAATTATGATTCTCGAAACCATTGAAGTCGGATCGATGCAGGTTAATTGTTATGTCCTCGCGGAAGATAAGGGGAGGCAGGCTATTCTTATTGATCCCGGTGGAGACGCTTTGGAAATTAAAAAAATATTGGACAGGCATGGCCTGAAGCCGGCGATAATCATCAATACTCACGGTCATATAGACCATATCGGAGCCGATAATGAATTCAATGTCCCGGTTTATGTCCACAGGCTGGATGCGGAGCTTTTGAGGAATCCTGAACTGAATTTATCTGTCTGGATGGGGGAATCGTTTACTGTCAGCAATGAAATAAAAGTTGTCGAAGATAATGAAATGATCGAATCCGCCGGTTTGTCTTTGCGCGTCCTTCATACTCCCGGACATACGCCGGGTGGTATGTGTCTGGTGCTTACAAAACCGGATGATACAATAGTGTTTTCCGGGGATTCTCTTTTTTCCCGCAGTATCGGCAGGTCGGATTTGCCAAATGGGGACGGGCGTTTACTGGTGAAGTCGATACGTGATAAACTTTTTTCTCTGGATGATGCCGTACGCGTATATCCCGGACACGGCCCTTTTTCGACCATCGGCGAAGAAAAACGGGAAAATCCGTACCTGGGCGAAAAATGAACATTTTTAAGATTTTTTGGTTCTCTATAGTTCAGGCGGTTGAAGTTTGTGTTTTGTGGGGACGCAGGTGAACAGAGGAATATAAATAATGCGCGAGTTAATCGAAATCTTCCTGAATTATTTAACTGTTGAACGCGGGCTTTCCAAAAATACGATAACCGCGTATAATGATGATCTAAGCCATTATATGGATTTTCTGGAGGCGTTAAAAA
>JAQUMS010000101.1 GCA_028717985.1 Candidatus Omnitrophota bacterium | reverse complement strand
ATTTTTCTTTTTTTTCTCACCCGGATCATTAAGACCTATTCAGCTATTTTCTGTCTCTGCCGCCAGGGGTATGGGCAGGATACCAGTCCTCTGTTGAGAAGTTCTCTCGGAACACTGATTTCCGCCAAATATATTTTATATGATCTGAAGTCGGCAGATAAGAATGCCGTCCGTTTCGTGGAATACAAATGGGTAATTTTCAAACGCCACCTTTCAGAAAGCGAGCGTGATCCTGCCGCGAAAGAATCCGATGATTTTGTGGAGAACAGGGATCAGATTCTTGCGAAATTCGAGGAGTTCAAGAAAAAATATAAAATTGAATCTGACCGTGCGCTGATCACCTGGTCGGGAAAGTCGGTCAAAGATATGGCGAAAAAAATAGACCGGAAATTGCTCGATGAATATGATTCGGCATTCCGTTTATATTCCCGGTTTTCCCATCCGAGTATCATCGGCGACAGGGAATATCTTAATTTCGAGAATGATATATTGAAACTGTCTTCTTTGCCGAGTTTTATCGGCATCGTCCCTAACTTGAAAAGGGCGGTCAATTATTTGTGTGATTTTTTATTTATTTTTGACGATTTGTTTTCATTGGGACGTAAACAAAAAATAAACGATTTAGTTTCTAAAAGCGCGTCAATTTTTAATTCCGAGAAATTCAAAAACGAACTTCCTTTTGAAAAATCCTCCCTTAATCTTACCAAGGAAAACCTTGATAAGATCCTCGTTCAGTTCGATATGGAATAATTTTTTTTCAGGCCACCATACTATTCTCACCACCCCCACTCCGGAAGTGGGACAATCCTACGAACTGTCCCACTTCCGGAGTGGGGGTGGTTTAAAGGTGGAAAATCGTCAACAAAAAGGGGAAAGAGCACATTTACTCATTATTTGATTTTTGATAGTATTATCCCGTCTTTGATCCGATCCGTTGTTAATCCAGGATAAAGAGGGGTAGTGATGAGAAACGCTCTTCTCGTAGAAAATCTTAAAGGAAACGGTATCATCAGGCAGTGGAAAAATTTTCTGATTGATGTTACCGGCCTTGATTTTGAAATACTGCATCTCTCTGGTTCTTCACTTCAGTATTCATGTTCCTGCCGCGGCCAATCAAAATCGTCGTGCCTGTCCCAGCAAAATAGTAATTGTTTAGTTATCGGAGATGAAATTCTTAATGAGTGCTCTGAAGGCCGTCGGACAGCGTCCTTTCATTGCCCCGCCCGGTATTCAAAAATAATTATTCCTATTCTTGTGCATGATGAATGCGTGGGTGTTTTGTTCGTCGGAGAGAACTGCCGCGTCCAGCTCGACAAGACAAAATTAGTCACTATTGCCCGCCAGTTATTTGATCTTACCAATTATATAGTTGAAAACGAATCCCATACATTCCGCTATTTTGAGGGCAATTCTTTGACGCATTCCCAGGAAATCATCCGGAAAGTTATGCGGTATATTGAGGTTAATTCCTTGAAAAATCAGCTTTCTCTGCGTGATGTGGCGCGGGATAACGCGGTCAGCTATTATTATCTGAGCCATTTATTTAAAAAAGAGCTTAAAACAACATTCGTGCAATTCAGAAGGAAAATAAAGATGGATCTGGCCGCGCGCCTTTTAACGGATTTTCGGTTGACCATCAATCAGGTCTCTATCCGGTGCGGATTTGATGACCCGAGTTATTTTTGCAAAGCGTTTAAAGTGTTTCACGGGGCCCCTCCCGGGGATTTCAGGAGGCAGCTTGTAGTGAAAAAACGAACGAAGAGTTATAAGGAAGTTCAATTACTTCGTGCCGCTTCAACAATGGGGATGTTTAAAGGAGAGGACGGGGATTTTGCTTTTCCGATTACAGCAAAAAATTACCATAAAAAGGCAAGCTGTTCCATTGAAAGCGCTTTCGATCTGCGGGTATAATTAAGAGGTAACAAGGAAGCATTGGCTGAGTTCTTTGACGGGAAATTAGATAAGAGAGGAGGTGATAAAACACTATGAAACGTATATTAATTATTACTGCGATCTTAATGCTTGGTTTGTCGATGCAGGCATTCGCCGCCGGCAAAGTCCTTTCCGATAATGCTATGGAACAGGTTAGCGCGGGCGATTGGGTTATTACAGAAGAAGGACAGCAGGTAAACGATGTGTATACCACCAATAATACATTATGGCTTCTGGAAAATTCCCAGAAAGACATTAATGCCGTTAGCAATGCTAATACCATCGACAGCGCAGTTGCCGTTCAGGCAAACATCGCCAGAGTGTCCGGTGATTCTGCTACTGAGAACGTAGCGGTTAACGGAAATAACGCCGCTAATCTGACGAATTACAGACCATCAGACAGCATGGCGACAAGCACATCTACATCCACTTCAGTCGGTTCCACCGAAGCAGTCTTAATGACCAAAGAATCAGGAAAATCATGGTCAATGGGCATGGATGAAGGTGAGACTATATCTTCTGGAGAATCCGGTTCATTCGGAAGCGGGTTAGCGTATAACGAAACCCTTGATGTCGCGGCTGCTATAGCCGGATCAACCAAAGATATCGACAAGACCGGTATCGGCGGCTCGGCTACCGCAGGTGCGTTGGTTGTTGATTACGATAAAGTGATCAGCGAAAGTACTTCCGGCGCGTTTGGTAAATCGTTCAGCAAAAATGAACATAAAAATATGTCTGCCGGCGGTTCTGAATCGTGCGCAACCACGTTTGGGGCTATGTCATCTACCACCCAAACCGATACTATGGAAACAAGCACATCAACTCGTTCCAGCAAAGGCGTTAATAATCATATTTTACTTGACGCCACATCGCAGCAGAGCATCAGGGCAGTTAGCAATTTGAACTCAGTTGCTTCCGGAGCGGCCGTTCAGACGAACATCGCTTCTAACGTCGGGGTCAGTGGAACAATTTCCCACGTGAACAGCGCCACCGTCGCGAGTGGCTTCTAATAGGGCTTTGAGGTTAATGAAGGGGTTATCGATCCCTTCGCCAAAAAGCTGCACGTAACATATAAACGATAATGAACATTCTCTTATCCCAGTTTCCCGTCAAAGAACTCAACCTTGTTCGTAGATTGTTGTCCTGCGCCGTGGCATTATGTTTCGGCGTTCAGGCAACGTTAGTCCTTTGCGGCGGTGAACCATGTTATGCCGCCGCGAAGCAATTACAGGATAATGAAATGGACGCGGTTTACGCCGAGGGTATTTCGTTTAAGGTGGATATCGCCTTTGGCAAGATGGATAATCTCCTTAATACTGCCGCGTCTTCGGCTGTAAAATCTCTTCCGGCGAATGGCGTGGTGTACTCAAAAGATAATAATGTCGCCCGGGTTGTAGCGCCCACTCAGCCCGTGACGGCTTCTGTTCCTCAGAACCCGCAGCAGGTTCTTCAGGCGGTTCAGGCGCCTGATCCAGCTGCGGTTATGAATAGCGTGGCAGCTCAATTAAACGCTCAGATGCCTTCCTCAATTTCATCGCCGGTAATTACTTCCGGTTCTATTCAGCCTGTTTCAGTAAGTTCTTTAAGCCCACAAGTTGGTAGTTCATCAGGAGCAGGGCAGATAGCTCCTCAAACCGAAGTCCAGACGGTTGCCGGCGTGAATTCCTTATCCGCACTCAATAATATTCCTGTGCAGGTTGTTCCATCTCCAGCCATAGCGGCGCAGACATCTGTACCCAACTCGAGTCCCGGAATTGTTCCATTACCTGAAATTCCTTCCGGAAGTATTCAGCCGGTCATTGCCGGTGTTCCTTTAAATACCGAAGTTCCTGTTGTCTCTGCTCCTGTATCTTCCGGGGCTATTGTTCAGCCGGCATCAACAGGTAATGTTTCTACCGGCAGTTATGATCCGGTGAGTTCTGTTGTAATTCCGGTAAGCACCAATGGTTCATCTGCCGCCGAAACTATGCAGATCAATACGAACACCGCTTCTACCGGGCCTGATGCATCAGGAGATACTAATATCGCCACTTTGCTTGCGCAGGGCGGGGCAGGCATGCTTAATCCGTCAACTTCAGGCGTAAATGTAGTTGTAGTTGATAAAACCGCTCAGCAATACCTTTCCTCACTGGTTAATGTTAATGCCGCGGGGAGTATTGTTCCCGTGATGATCAATATTGTTATTAATATTAATTCAACAGTCAGCAATATATCAAACGCGAATAATCTTGATCTCAGTAGTTATAGCGCGTTTACTCTTCATTAGAAACTTTAAAACCATACGTCCGTATGAAAACGCGATTTAAAAAAAACATCGTTGTAACGGCGTTTTTTTTTAGTATAATAATTTCTAATACCTGTTTTGCCGTGACATTTGCCACGGGCGGCCTCCGGATGCAGAAAAAGGTTGAGAGCCTTCGTGATATCCGGAATAAGCATGTCGTGAAACAAAGCCTGGATTATAGCTGCGGGCCCGCGGGTATCGCGACAATCCTGAATTATTATCTGGATGATCCCGTTAGTGAAACGGAGATTATCAACGGCCTCCTAAAAAGGACAAACCTGAAAAAGGTTATTGAGCGGAAAGGTTTTTCGCTTTTGGATTTAAAAAAATTTATTGAGGAACGGGGATATAAAGCGGTTGGCTATGGGGAAATGGATGTTAATTTTCTCCGCGAACTGAATAAACCGATCCTTGTCCCGATTAAATTTAAAAATTTCAGGCATTTTGTCGTGGTAAAAGGGGTTATAGGCAATAGGGTTTTTGTTGCCGATCCGACTATGGGGAATATGAGCATGAAATGTAACTTTTTCGTGAGCATATGGGAAAAAGGGATCGGGTTGATAGTGGAAGGCTCACAATCAAAGGATCCTTTCAGAAGAAGTGATTTGTTACGGGTTAAAAAAGAAGATGGAACGTTTGTGGATTATAAGAGTATAGAAAGGATGTTGGAAAGAGCGGCGATCAGGACCGCAGTGTATCCGACTGAGTTTTAGACCATTCTTAATATGCGAAGTATGCCTAAAAAAATTTTTTTGGTTTTAGTCCCGGTTCTCATTGTAATGACAGCCGGATTTTTTTTTGTTAAGCTGCTGATTAAAAACATCCGGGAAGAGGTTACAGCGGAGCTTCGCAAAGAAATCCGCCAGATTGTCAGCGCGGAAATAAAAAATTCCCGAAGTGAAGAAGGTGATTCGACTGAACCGACGGAAAACATTGTTTCTTTAAATTCGCCAAGTCCCGCTAAAAATTCCGCCGATAGCCGCAAGCCATATTCTCTGGTTAAAGAAAATGAGGGGAGTGATCTGGTTCGTAATGTCAGAGAGATGGTTAAACGCGAACTTGACGCTGTGTTTGCCGGTCAATCGGAAACAAATACAGCGGTCGCGGGCGGATATACAAAAAAAGTTCCTCCTTCACAATCAGAGGATCTGCAGGATAGTTCTTCCGGGGGGGCGTATCCCCGTGACGCGATGCGTGAAGAATTGGAAGTCAGGGGAGGGAGAGAAAGGGCCATAGAACGTACGCTTACAGATAAGGGGGGGATGCTTCTTCCCTGGCGTACTTTGCAGATTGAACCGAGTTTTACTACAGCTCATTTTTCTTCAAACAGAATCAATATCCAGGGATTTAGTATTCTGCCTGTTCTGGTTATAGGAGATATGTCGACCGAAAGCGTGAAAAGGGATATTTTTATAGAAGCGGTATCTCTTAAATACGGGATTTTGCGTAATCTTCAGGGTGAAGTG
>JAQUMS010000100.1 GCA_028717985.1 Candidatus Omnitrophota bacterium | reverse complement strand
ACTTTGTGGATACCGGATCAAATAAGGACTTATATGACGTATATCAGAAAGAGATCAGAGTATCAGCGGTATTGAGAAGATTACTGAACGTGAGAAAGAATATTATTGCATCACCGGAACTGGAAGCCAAAGTAGAAGAAGAGGAGAGATTAATAGAGAAAGGGTTGATGAAAGCAGAAGACAGAAGATATAAGATCAGTCCTGACTCAGTGGTGATATATTCAGGTGCCAAATACAGCGCGAATATCAGCAGTAGTGTGGTAGTGGGAACATTCGGGGATCATGTAAACGCGTATGAAGCGCTTGTTTGGGATGTAAGAGATGAAGAAGTTATAGTAGCGGGAATGGAAGAATTACAGGCGGGAGTGATCATGGGAGGGAAGCAGGAAGTGATTAGCTCAAATATCCATGAGAACCCGAAAGGAAAGATAGGGGATGTAACCATATTCGACACAAAGAAATTCAGCGGATACACATTTAAAGAGATAGAGAAAGAAGCGAGCCGCCAGCATCCGAGGGATATAGAGGGGAAGAAAGCAGAATTAGTAAAGAACTACTATCACAGGCCGGGATTTGTCGGGGAACATGATGGTGGCTGGGCGGTTAATGTTATTTATTTGAGAGGCATGATCGAAGATATGATTGAAAAGGTCGGCATATATACGCACGGACAACTTTTAGCGGAACATGAAAACCTGATAAGAGAAACCGCGTATATGGTTATGGAAACGCATGAAAACTACTTCCGTAAAGACGGCAGGCCGTATTTCGTCCACGAATTAGGCGTGATCCGGATACTGTTAAGCGTATTTGGTTTGACTAAAACCGAGTTTATTCTGATCGCTTTGTTACATGACGTGTTTGAGGATAAACGGGAATATTACGACGGTGTTATAGAAAATTTAAAGATAAAGATCGAAGCAATGAACCGGAATCTGGATCACATGCCAGAAGCTCAAATAGACATAGAAACTATAATTTTGGGTGTCGCTATAATGTCCAAACAGGAAGAACACGAAGCGGCGGAAAGTTATTCTCGCCGTTTAGCTGATCCGAAGGCGGCGTTCCCGGATTATGCGGACAAGAACTGGTTTACCGATGAATATATCCGGGGAGTCCAGTTTATTAAGCTTTCGGACCTGCTTTTTAACGCAGATTACATGGAACTTATATTTACCGATTTCAACAAGGAAAAGAATTTGGTTAAATTCCCGGAGAAGATATTAACAAAGAAAATCCCGGATATATACATACCTGTTTTTATTGAGGCTTCTCCATATCTTTTAATTCAGGATAAACAGAAGTTTTACGCGCGATTGGAAGCCATATTACGGATTTACGCCGCGCATAATTCTGAAGATCTCAGGCTTTTACAACAGGCAGGTGAGCGGGGGTTGATAAAATTAGCGGAATTATCCCGCCAGCATATGATAGATTATCCCATCTCGCTTCAATCAGACGGTGGGGACGATCTGTTTTCTTCAGACGAATCTCTCATTTTAACTCTCGCGAAATATATTAATCAGATCCAGGGCAATAAAATTCTGGAAATCGGCTGGGGGCCGATTGATCTGACAACGGCTGTTCAGGATCATTACGATGTCAAATGGTTTCAGCTTGAAGTGGCGCAGCGTTTTACTGAATTCCTGAGTGACCGCGGTATTACCGCGATAAAGGGTAATTTATCATCTTTACCTCAGGGATTATTGGATCAGGGTCCGTTCCAGGTGGTATTCTCGCATGGGGTTTTAGATAATCTTTTGGATAGAGATGGCAAGAAATTGAGTGATATAAAGACTAAAATCGCGATATTGGAAAACCTCGCGTTTTTGACTTTCCGGGGTGGAGTGAATATCCATAAGACAAATGAGAAAATGCCGTTTACTCACGCGGATATCCAAAAAGCAGGGTTTAGTATTTTGGAAGAATGCAAAACGGAATGGGGCTATTTATACGTGTTCGGGAAAGATTTCGTTCCGGCTGTCCCGGGAAATATTGATTCCGGGCTGAATATCGATAAGACGAATTCTGACAAAACCTCTACCTATAAGGAAGATTTTTCCCGCGGCGCTCATCTGGAACTATTATATGATTTTCTGAGGTTGAGGCACCGGGAGTTTGGTTTATTCGACAGGGGATATCACCGGTTCAGGCATAATTTTGAAGTCGCTTTGGCGTCGTTCCTGGTTGCTTCTCAAAAAGGGTATAGTAATACCAGGGTGGTGGAACTTGTTACCGGCGCTTTATTGCATGATTACGAACCGAGGCAGGTTTATCAGGCTCCGAAGGTTGAGAATACGGTACAAAGATTAAAGAAGGAACCGGTTATTGAAAGTATTGTCGCGGGGATGGGATTTACTTTAGAGCGGATTTCCCTGCTTATTAAATTTACTGATTATCCTATGACTGATGCCAGGATTGCTGATATCGCCTCCGGTTTAGAAGGGATCACAGAAATTCAGGAACGTTTATTTATTAAGGAAGCAGGGGAAATTCTTGCGGCTTTGGATAAAACCGCGACGTATATATTATTGCCGATGTCGGAAATTGAAATTAGAGTCAGGGAATTAGCGAGTGAATTCGGCAGTTCTGATGAAAGTGTTCTGGCCGGAACATACAAATTCATCGCTCCTCTTATGGCGCAGGTCGGGGTATTGCTGCCTGCGGCTTTTATCCGGAAAATAAGTCTGGTAAAGGAATATTTTGATGTGCTGGCGTTGGAACTTAATTTGATCGATTCAGCAAAGGATTTATTCATATCAGCCGGGCTTACGCCGGCCAACGGCCTGTATTATCAAATTCAACCCGGTACTGCCGTGTATCCGGTTGTTTTAAAATATCTGGTGAGGGAATTAGGCCGTTTGCCTCTTGATAATGAAGTCGGAAAGATAACGATGATGAGATCGGACGCGAAACATGCGGTGAAACAACTTTCTTCGTTCATAGAAGCACAGATATCTGTTTTATCGGAAGGAAAAGGATGGACAAGCGTTATACCCGTTCAGATGAAAGAAATCTGGTCAGCGTCTGAACGAGGGATCTTCAAAAATGAGATCTATTCGTATATGAAATACGAAGGCGTGGCATACAATCTTTACCTGGGATATTCACCTGAATTGAACGGCGAGAATAAGTATTTTGTTATTCTTGAACGATATTATGTGAAGCAGAATCCTTTGCGGGTGCAAAAAGCCGGGCAGATGGTTATTTCTTTAAATGACGGTGTTATTAATGTCTGGCTGCACAAGCAATATCTTATACAGCCTCATGACGCGGTTAAGGAGGCAGGTGTTGAAGAAAAAGAGAGCGTGGAAGGACAGGCCCTTGAATATTCTTCATATAGAACAGCGTCCTCAGTTCCGACTACTTTCTCCTGGAACGGAAGCGCTGGCTTGTCCCGCGATACAAGTATCAATGACGGGGGAGATAATGCATCTTCTGAAAAATCCGAGGATATAAAGGCAATAGATGATTTTGCTAAGACCCTTAAAGTACCCCAGAAAACCTCAATTGTTAAGCTTCTGATCCAGTATGCGGTTGTCGCTTGGGTTTTAGCGTATTATGTGTATGATCCTCAAATTAACGGCGTTATGTTCATCCTGGATCAGTGGATGCTTCATCCGGGGAAAGCGGCTGATTTTCTCTTTACCTCAATTTGGTTTACCACCATTATCGGTCATTTTACCAATCTCGGCAGTAAAAATAAATTTGATTCATTGTTTAAATCAATGTTCAGCGGGACGATCCTTTTAGGCGATGTTTTGACAATGGGCCTGATTGCATTTTTCCTGTCTTTTGTCTGGCCCAGCGCCGGTGTTTTATATGTTTTTGAATTCTCAAAGACAATGCTGATATTATTTATCAGTATTTACCTGCCCTATCAGCTTATGGTCAGCGTGAGTATGATGATGGTATACAGCTTGTCTCCAGCTCAGGCATTCGGGGCTTTAGGCTTAGTATTCGGCGGGCCTGCTGCTTTTGCTAAATTTATTGATACTTTGGATGACTTGCATGAGATATTCCGCTCTCCTCTGAAGATATTTGAAAATGGGATATCTTTGTTGGGTGGTTTGACCGGCGGGGTTTTATTTACCGCGGTGGAATTTGTGTTTGATATGGCAATTTACGGTACTCCGGAAGCGGTCCGCGTTAAGATTCGGATTTTAAAAGAACTATACTCTAACCGTAACCGGGTTTCATATCGTAAAGGCATACCGTTGTTTTTCTCTCAATACGCGCTGGCGGTATACACACGGGGAGATTATTCCCATCAGGCATCATTGATCAGAAAAGTCGCGTTGATTTCCGTTATCAGGGATGATTTCCTTGATTATGATGAAGATCCTGCTGAAATGAACATTTTTAAGATCAAGAACGCGGAAACCCTTGAAGAAATTTTTAGAGAAACAGAAGTGGGAGAATTAACTTTCCCTCAGAAAGATGATTGTTTCCTCTGCCGTATGTATAGCTCGGTTAGGCCGAGGATGTATTATGAATTCCTAAAAGATATGCTGCCTCTTTATTCGACTCGCGCGCGCGATGAATTTTTGGCAACAATGGAAAGCGCTTCCACTGACGATGTTGAAAAAACAGAAACCGTTAATGCTTCTTTAACCAATGCAGATGAGGCCGGTGTGATGGCCGCGCCCCCCGCGGTAAAGACCCCTGTCATTTCCGGCCTTACTGCTTGGTTTATACATAATACAAGAGCTCAAGAGATAAGCTTCCCCTCCGATGATGTAGTGGCGGGAACTCAGAACTATCCGCTATCCGCTATCTGCTACAATGACGGCGGCGACGCTATCCGTTTCCTGGCGGAAGAATACGCGCTTACGCCCGCAGAGTCAATGAGGTATTATAAAAATATTATCGACCAGGCTAATACATATGCTGACAAAACACTTACGGAGTCTTTCTTGCGTGATGAAGCGACCGCGCGGATGATTGAGCGTATTTCCGACTGGATATACAGTGAGCCTTCAACTATGCAGTCATTGATTACCGGCATTCTTCCGGATCAGATTGTTCCCGTGTCTTCTGATAAACGTTATTCAAGAATAATAACGGTGATTATGGGTGCGGCCGGAGTTTTATTGGCTGTCGCGGCGTTTACCGGGCAGTTGCCGTTAATTCCGTTTTCCGGGATGGTTGTTTTACCCGTCGTTATTCTGTTCTTATTCGCGGTCCATGCTGTATTACAGCATGTTTCAGCCACATATCCTCGCGGTGCCAGAGTCGCAGGTTTGGTAATGTACGGCAGTTTGGCTATTATAGGCTTAGGATATGTTGTTGATTTACTGGGATCCCACAATGACGCGGATACCAACGGGCATGTTTCCGGCTGGGGCGTGGCTGCCGCTTCTGATTGGAACCCCTTGTATGAGCATACTGATTCCGTTTATCACGACCATGTGTATATTAAGGATTTCTCAAGCCAGGGAGCGCATAAAGTTCTTGTGTATGATTACGAAGATCATCCTTTGCGGATTGAACGGTATTTCGATTCCCAGGAAGTATACCGTGTTGAACAATTCGATTACCGCGCGGAAGAACAAAAGTACGGCAGTGATTTTGTCGTCCATTTTTCTTTCAGTGATAACGGCGTGATGAAATACCGCGATTATTATCATATTCCCGGAAAGCCTGTAGATTTAAGTTCGGATTTGAATTATGGAGACGGATCTTTGTTTGTGAAAGAAGATGTGAAAACAGAAGATAATGTTCCTTATTCGGCTACGTATCACCGTATTCAGAAGACGGATACAGGGGAGGCTTTTTCTCCGTTTACTGAAACGCAGAATGTTTTGCGTGGA
>JAQUMS010000099.1 GCA_028717985.1 Candidatus Omnitrophota bacterium | reverse complement strand
CGAGCGGTAAATGCCATGGTTGTTTTACTCCTCTTGCCGATAATTTTGAGTATAAGTTTGTTGCTAAAAGCCGGGAAAAAGTAATTATTATTTGGCAATTGACATCGACCCGGACGTTCAGCGGCAGTATCGGCACGGAAGCGTATTTTTATACAATGGTAAAGGTTACTGATCAGACAACCGGAAATGTTGTGCATGAAAGCCTTGTTACGCAAAAAAGTTTTCAGGGGTCATTTTCAATATTTTCCGCGACAGCGGTTGACGCGGATAAAAATGCATCGGAGGGGAGAAGAGTTCTTGAAACAGGAAAACCGTATAGTGTCATGGTTTATTATTTCATCCCTCCTTTAAATAGAGGTTTGAATATACAGATCGATAAAGCTCAAATGATCATCGTGAGGGTCAGAAACTAACGAAGCAGATACAATTGTATCTGACAACAGAGAAAGGGGAGGTGGTTATTTATGAAACGGAGTTTGTTATTAGTACTACTCGTGTTTGCATTGACGGTTCCCGCGGCATTTGCCCAGACGCAGGAAACGAGTACCACGAACACCACGGATACCACGACTACACAGGGAGCGGAAGTACAGGCTACACAACAGCCGAAAATTCAGCAGGTTGTCGGCGATACAGAGGCGAAACTTGCCCCGTCAATTTATCCTATGTTCCTTGATGTCCAGGGAAGCGATGCTACCTGCAACGCGTATCTGATGGCACAGTTCAAGGTTCAGACTAAGGATGAAGATGATGGTACCGCTGATTCAGGCTTAAGCCTCGCGCCGATTTATCTTAAAAGTAAATACGGCAGTGGTTGGACAGGCGGGCAAAAAGTTGAATGGACCGCGCTTCCGGGGTTAGCTATTAAAGGATTTACAATTCCTGAGGAAAACAGAAAAACCGCGAATATCCTGGTTACTTGGACGGCCCGTATTGAAGGTGCGGCAGTCGAAGGGTATAAGATCAACACCAATATCTGTAATTCCAACTGGGAAGGGTCTACTACCCAATTGTTCCCGAGCGGAGATGTAAAAACCAAGTTGGTTGTAAACGGTAAAGTTAAAGGACAGGAAGCATCAATGACGATTCCTGATGGCGGAAAGAAAAAGACAAAAGAAGAAAAACCGAAACCGCCGCCGGGAGATCCGACTCATACCGGAAGCTATCTGATTACTCCTGCTGATTTTGACGGTTTGCTTCCCGCAACGCTTGATTTTGAGATTCGCTGGAAGAATGAGACAAGCCAGGAATTGACAAGCCCTGCAAAGATGAGAAACTTAATTATCACTCTCTATCCTAATGGGAAACCGGCTGATGTCGCGACTACACAGAATACTCAGACTACCCAGGAAACTCAGACTCAGCAAACTGAAACTAATGAAACAAACTAAGCAATGACTCGTATGTGCAGTTTTTTATCACATAGAGCAATAGTAAAGGCCTTTACTCGCAGGAGTAAGGCCTTTACTATTATTGAAGTTGTCATCGCTTTGGTTCTGCTTGGTATCGGTATCCTTGCCGTTGGGCAGGGATACCGCGCCGGCAGATTTTTTTTGCGGCAGTCTGAGCACCGGGCGTACGCTATGAGTATTGTTTCCGTAAAAATGGAAGAATATCTGGCGAAAACGTATGATGCTTTAGGCGGCGATAATACCGTTACCGGATCGGAGAAGTATCACGCGATAGATTTTAACTGGTCGGTTAAAATTGAAAAAAGATGGGAAGGGGATGATCCCGGGACGACTGGTCATGAAGGGATACCGTATAAACTATTAACTGTCTCATGTGTGTATAATGAAAAAAATTTAAGCGCTAAAGATGAGCCGAACGAGGTCCGTATGATCAACATGGTGCCTTATCCGGCAATCCATACTCTTTCTTCGTTTATCGGAGAAGATACCAATCTGCAGGCTCCTTTTGTTAATCCTCCGGACGTCGCTAACGGCAGAAGCATTACCCGTCTTACATTTAATTATGAAACTGAAAAAGACTTAATGATTATTTATAATATTTCTTTCAGGGTTACCAATAGCAACGGCCTCAGGGAACTTGATACTATTTATACCGGCTGTGTGCTTGATAATTCTGTTTTTGATATTGTTACGCGTACTCCCATTATGACACAGCCTTTGATCAGCAACGTTCTGGGGGTGGAGAATATTGCCAGGGACCGTGACCATACAATTGATATCCGGTGGCTCAAAGATACGCAGTCGGGGACCATATCTCTCAAAGAAATGAATGTGATAGTATTTGCTACCGAGCACCGTCATTAAATTTATGCTGAATAAAAAAGGTTTATCGCTGGCGGAAACCATTGTAGTCTTGGTGTTGATCTGTATTTTGCTTTTATCTGTGTATTCCGTTTATTTGATTTTTTTAACGTCAATCAATTATGACATGGAACGGTACAGCATTTATGCACAGGTCAACTACGCGCTTGATGATATTAAACTTCGTTCTCTCAGTGCCAGTTCTATACGGGATAACTCTTTGTTTACCTACGGGTCGGGTGAAGTTAAGAACAGGATGGAGTTTACCGGTGAAAAAGATATATACAAAGTAACTCCCGATGACTTAAGTGATGATGTTACGTATACGTATACTATTGACAATAATGCGCTTGTATTGTTGAGTAGTGACGGAACCCGGGAAGTTTTAATTGAAGGCAGATATAAGCCGGTTATTGAATTCATGTACCGTGATTCTGACGAACCTAATTTTATGACTGTAAGCATAACCGCAACAGGCACAAAAAATTTTGGGAAGGATACGGCGAAGATATCCAAAACCGAAGGGGTGCGTTTCTGGTTTGTTGATGTGGTGAGAAAATGATAGCTATAATTACTATTATATTTTTATCCGTTTCCGTTTTGGTGACGACGTTTCTTGGGTTTTCTCCCAATTTTCACGGGCTTATAGAAGAGGATTTTAAACGCCGTGTTACGATGAATTATACTATGTACGGGCTTACGTATGGAGAGGTCGCGTTCAGGGCAGGTACTCTTAAGGTTAATCCTAAACAGGATGTCAGCAAGCCCCTTCCTATAGGGTATACCAAAATGAAAAATAATGTGGAATTAGATCAGATAAATGGTACGGTTATTCTTTCTCCGAATTCCCGCATACGGTTGAATCTTAATTATGAAGCTGTAAAACCTAAAAAGTAAGTCCTCCCCGGATTTAAAAACTTATAAAAATAATTTGACAAATCAGAGAAAAAGTAATAAGATACCTTCTGTTTTACTTCTCAGCATATTAAAAGTTTCTCTTTTACCCCGTGCTTAAGCATTTCGAAAATCCCTACGATATTTTCGAAATAAGCTTCAGGGTTAATTCACAGACGTTCCGCCAAAAAGGCGGACACCGGCTTAATACTAATTAAAGCCGGGTGCAAGCCAGAGAAACAATGGCGGGCTACACTTTATGTTCTCTACGTTCCATAAAGTGTCTGTTCATTAAGGAATAAACTACTCCGTCAGTTAAGCACTGCATAGATTTCTTACGAAATCTACTTGTAACCACCGGAGTTAATTCACGCAGTGACTTATGTTCACTCACGTTGTTCGTTCCATAAGTCACGTGTTCATTAAGGAGTTTATACATGAAAGAAATTAGAATTCACGCCCGTGCGGGACAGGGAGCTATTACCACGGCGGCATTATTGGGCCTCGCGTATTTTGAAAAAGGGATGTATCCGTATGCGTTTCCGAATTTTGGAGCCGCGCGTATGGGAGCTCCGATGAACGCGTTTGTCCGTGTCGACGTTCAGCCCGTGAGATTACGCAGCCAGATTTACGAACCGGATTATCTTATTATTGTCGATCCTACCCTTATGAGGGGGTTTAATTGTTTCTCCGGACTTAAGGATAATGGTATCGCGATAATTAATGCGAAAGAGGATTTTGAGCTCCCTAAGATAAAGGCAAAACAGAAAATTTTTGTTGTGCCCGCAAATGATATTGCGATGAAAACAATCGGCAGACCGCTTGGCAACACGGCGATGTTGGGAGCGTACGCGGCCGCCACCGGAGAACTTGAAGTCTCGACGCTTATTGAAGCCATTAAAAAAAGATTTTCCGGTAAAGCTCAGGAAGGGAATATTGAAGCAATCAAACAGGGGTACGCGTTTATACAAGGAAAAAATTTATCGTAACAAAGACGAGTATAAAACGCGTTAATACATAAGCGAGGAATGTATGTTTGGTCCGTTAATTTCAAAGCCGGGTACCAGCAAGAATAATAAAACAGGTTCGTGGAGGACGGAATTGAAGCCGAAATTCCTTCAAAAGAATTGTATCGGCTGTAAGATGTGCCTTACCGTTTGTCCCGAGGGTTGTATTGAGGGAAACGAAAAAAATACGTTTACGTGCCTGTATGCGTATTGTAAGGGGTGTGGTATGTGTGCGGTGATTTGTCCTAAGAAGGATATTGTAATGGAAAAAGAAGATTCACAAACCAACGTTCAGGGTAAGGCAAAGGAATAATATGAAAGAATTACTTGAAGGTTCTCTTGCAATAGCAAAAGCGGTGAGTTTATGCAAGCCCGGTGTAGTATCCGCATATCCGATAACCCCGCAGACTCATATAGTTGAGGAGCTCGCTCAGATGGTTGTTGACGGCCATTTAAAGGCGGAGTTCGTGAATGTTGAATCCGAACATTCAGCGGCATCGGTTGTTCTTGGCGGTTCTGCCGGCGGCGTTCGTGTGTATACATCAACAAGTTCTCAGGGGCTTTTGTATATGACCGAAGTCCTCTATAATATCGCGGGTATGAGGCTTCCTGTTGTGTTGACGTGTGCTAATCGCGCGATTTCAGCTCCGATCAATATCTGGAACGATCAGCAGGATTCAATTTCAGTTCGTGACGCCGGTTGGGTCCAGTTTTATGTCGAAAATAATCAGGAAGCGGTTGATTTTCATCCTATAGCGTATCGGATTGCAGAAGACAAAGCGGTTATGCTTCCGGTTATGGTGTGTATGGACGGATTTATCCTTACTCACGGAATGGAAGTTGTTGATATTCCGTCCCAGGAGCAGATAGATAAATTTTTGCCTTCCTATAAGCCTTTATATAAGCTTGATCCGCAAAAACCGATAACAATGGGCCCTTTGGTTGATCCGGATTCATATACCGAAGCCCGTTACGCTATTCATGAAACCCAAAAAGAACTTTTAAAGTTTATTCCTCAGGTTGTCGGTGAATTCGGTAAGGTTTCCGGCAGGCATTATAACGGTCTTATCGAAGAATACAAAACGAAAGACGCGGAAAAGATCATTATAGCAATGGGATCGGTATGCGGGACGATTAAAGAAGTTATCGATGAACTGCGGAAAAAAGGGAAAAAAATCGGATTGTTGAAAATCGTTTGTTATCGTCCTTTCCCCGCCCAGGAGATATACGAAGCCCTGAAAAATGTTCCTAAGATAGCCGTGGTGGATAGGTCGTTATCTCTGGGATCTTATTCGCCGTTATACGCGGAGGTCAGGTCTTTGTTTTTCGGCAAGAAAAAACAGCCGAAAATTATCAGCAATTTCATACTGGGACTGGGAGGACGCGATATTACCAAGGATTCCATCAAGGAAGTAGTCCGGTTGTTAAATGCGAAAGAAAGAACATGTGAATTTATTGATTTGAAACCCGAATTGTTAAAGGAAGAATATAAAGATGAATAACGATTTATTTGTTTCAGGACATACTGCGTGCGCAGGGTGCGGACAGTCATTAGCGGCCCGGTTAGTTCTTAATGCCGCCGGCCCAAATACTATTATTGTCAATAATACAGGTTGTTTGGAAGTGTTTTCTACTAAATACCCGGAAACAGCCTGGAAGGTTCCTTTTATTCATTCGTTGTTTGA
>JAQUMS010000098.1 GCA_028717985.1 Candidatus Omnitrophota bacterium | reverse complement strand
GTGCCCTTGTCAAGGCTGAATACCCTGATTCCGGTCCCTTCTGAGCCGGTTTTGGGGAATAGAATTGCCACAGGATTACCGTCTTTTTCCGAAGAAATGCTTAAACGGCCTTCAAATTCAACCGGCATCTCCAGGCTGTTTTTAGCGGTAATCCGGTACGTCAAAGCGTCTGAAGTGGCTTTAACTTTAATATCGCTGTATCCTTCGCTAGTAAGAAGATCAGTAGTAGCTTTTCTGCTCTGGGCGTCAATTTTGGTGCCGGTATATGAAGGCATGAAGAACAGGGAAATAAAGCTTGCCTGGCCGGCTAATGCCTGAGCAGTTTGTTCAGGAGCGCCTAACGCTTTGAACGCGGTATAGAACACTTTATTATTCACGCCAAGCGTAGTGGCAACAAATGCCGCGTTTTCAAAATTGTTGATGGCAAACCCGGTGGCGGCAAATCCTGCGGCTTCTCTCTTGGCTAAATTGCTGATAACTAAATCCTGCATTGAGCCGCCTTTGAACGCGGTACTCATAACTTTAAATAAATTGCTGAAACTGTGGTTAGTGGAAAACGCCTGAATAGCTTTATTGCTGGTAACAGTATGCGGCGCGCCTGCAATACCCAATAACGCAGGAAGATAAACGCCCATTTTGGCAAAATTCGCGGTATCCACGGCAACATACTGCAGGAAGTTCATATTTTTCTGGTTGCCGGCATTGTCCTGGTAAGAAATAGTCTGCGCGGTAAAGATATCTTTTAAGCTTCCTGTGCCGTTCTTTACCAGGTCAACAAGTTTGGAACGAACTTCGCCGGTATTAAACATCAACGCGTTAAACCCGGTATAAACCCAGCCCGTGGTAACGAAATTACGCACGGTCTTGAAATCAATAGGCATTAATTTAGGCTGTTCAATACCGAAGAGTACCGCTTTTTTACCGGCATTATTCACCCATGCATTGAGATTAAACCATTTATCATCTCTTTCAGCGGCGCGGGAAATATCCTGAGCGAATTTCTGCAATGTCGGTTCATAACCGGCGATCTTCAGTGCCGTTCCGAGCAATGTCGTGGCGATGCGGACTTCAGAAGCAAGCACAGCACCGGAACCAAATGAACTCAACGTGTCTTTCAGGTTCATATAGGTGCCTTCAGTAGCGATATGCGCGATATTATCAGCGCCCATGAATACTGTACCGCCTACCAGAATATCTTTAGGCAGCTGCATAGCCGCGGTTTTAATACCGTTGGTCACTACCCTAAGACCTTTAACTGTATTAGCCGCGCTTATAGTGGTATCCGCGACTTTGGCAACACCGAAAACATCCATACCTGTTACGGCTAAAACCGGCTTACCTAATACGGCATCAACCGGGCCTCTTAATAATTCGCCGGCAGCCACGTTCAAAGCGAACGGCACAACAATACCTTCGATTCTATCCGGATTGCTCAGGTCATATCCGAAATCATTCAATCCGGGAGTATATAATTTACCATCAGTCATTAAAGAATACGCTTCTTTGCCGGTTAAAATGCCCGCGTGTCCGATAGCGGCATCAACGATAATTCTCTTGGCAAGTTCACGGGAAACAATCGGCGCGGCATAAGAAACAATCGCTGACCCGGTAGCAGTAGTGCCGGCATAAATGGCAACCGGCGCGGTCAAAACCAGGCCGGTTCCGATCGCGGCCTGTTCAGCCCTATATGGATTACCGTTTCCGGCATTATCCACCCACCAGCTCCACGCTTTATCCCAATTTGAAGGAGTCTCTGTTGTTTCAAAGTGGACTGAGTCGCCGCCGAACACCATTGTCTGCTGAGGTTCTGAACCCCAGGAAGTTATCGAAGAAACTTTATCCTGGACATGGCCGGCAACATAATCATACGCGGAAGCAAGAGGCGTTACCACATAATCATTGATCGCGGCAGCCGCAGGAACAATCGCGTTATTCCATACCCATCCGGCGGCAACAGCCTGAACTGACGGAGCCTGAACATATTCATAACTTAAAATACGCGCTTCAGAAGGCATTTCAGTGCTGATCTGAATAGGAGAAGCCATGGCGGAAAAATCATAACCGTTGTAAACGCTCTGGGAAGTTTCTACTTTACCGCTGGTGGTCAGGCGTTCGCTTAAAATCGTCTGCACTCTCGGAGCGCCGTCCACAGTAGTTCCTAAATCTTTATAGGAATACGTTCCCTGCCATTCGCCGGTAACAACACCGGAATTTTTCGCGCTGAGATTATCGGTGATTTTGTTCTCGAATTTATACCCGGTCATTCTGTCTAAATTGTCATAGGTGATACCGGTCTGTTTATCTTCAAATTGCTTCTGGTCGATCAATTCTCCCTGGTATCCGGAGCTGGAAACCGTCAGCATTTCCCAGCCGCCGGTGACATCGCCTTTGTTAAACGCGGCGGCGACATCAGAAGACTGCGCGATTTTAAAGGTTTCCGTTAAACCGCTGTCCGTAACTTCTCGGGCCAGGCCGTAGATATCAACAGTTGTTGTTTTTTCTCCGCCGCTGATATGAGTAACGGTGTTTTCTGTGTCCGGCTTAGCCTGGTTAACAAATGTCGCGGCCCAGCTTTCGTAATCGCTCGACCTGGAATATCCGTCCCAGGTAATATCGGATTCGCTGGTCTGGCTTTCAGTATGCAGTTTGAGGTTATTCTGGTCAATGGTATTGTCTTTGGTCAAGCCCCAGATCTTATCTGTTTCAGTCGTGTCAATATCGCTCGCCTGGCCCGCTTCATTATAGGCATTGTAAACTTCAGCGCCTTTTTTCTGTTCGGCTTGGCCGGTAAGGTAATTATATTCGGTATTGTCATATGAATGCTGATACGGGTCAAGGCTCGATCCGGCATACGAATAATCATTGATAACATCTCTTCTTCCTTCGAAAATAACCGGCTTGGTGGAAACGGACAAGTCCTGGACTTTTTCCGATTCAGTATGTACTTCGTATTTCGCCAATCTCTGGTTGGTATCGAATTCCTGTATGCTGGTGCCTTTGGTATTGGAAAGAGTATTATGAATAGCATCTTCCACATTCACATTCTCGTAATTGTTAACCACTGTATTCTGGTCGGGATATTCGTAATTATTCATTACTTTTTCCGCTGTCCAGGAAGCAGTCACCTGATTGTCTTTGGTTTCCGTATGCTGAACAGTGGTCAATGTTTCGCTTAAAACTCTGTCATCGGGATCAAAAGCGGTTTTTGCAAAATACGCGCTTTCGGAAACAGTCGAGCCTTTAACCAACGGGTTAGCGCTTACTTCGTAGGTAACGGTTTCGGTCTTCACGCCGGTAATAGGAGTGATCCTCTGCGGGTCATATCCTAATTCAGTATAGATGGAAGAGATCTGTTTCTTTTCCGTGGTTACGCCTTTAACTGTAGTTTCCGCGTCCATAACAGTAGCGGCGCCGTACGGCTGAATATAATTATTATTTCTTACTTCAATGAGTTCGTTTCCTTTTGATGTTGTAACCTGAGCGCCGACCTGGGTAATTTTCAGTATATCCGCGCTGTTGGTAGGATTAAGTTCATGCTGTTTATTATCGGCAGTGCCGAATGAAAGTTTGATTCCGGAAACCGGGGAGATCTTATCTAAATACGTGATATCGGTTGTCATGCCTTTTTCCGTCTGATAATAAACGCTCACGGGATCATTACTGCCGGGCTTAGTGACGGTTTCTTTCTGATACCTGCCGCCGTCAGTAAAAGTTCCCCTGTCAAAAGTTACTTTTTGAGTGGGGCCCTCAGTGGTGGTAAATGTTTCGCCGTTCAGTGTGGACTGATAAATACCGGTCTGTCCGTCATAGGTTCCCGTCCCGACGCGAATCGGGCCCGCGCCAACGGATGTGATCTGATAATCCGGAAGTTGATCATTCCTGCTTACCGCTTCCTGACGATAACCGCCCCAAAAAGACTGATAATCGGTAGCGCTGATCTGCATTTTCTCATTGGCATTGGTATAACTCGATGTTTTTTCAAATCCGAACGCTTTGCTGGTAGTTGTCTGAGTAACCTGGGTAGCAGGATCAGTAATAGTCGTGGATTCGCTGTAAGGAATAAAGCCTAACAAAGTCCCTTTGGTAATAGTCGTAGTTCCGCCGTCTTCAATATGAGAATATGTGGTCGTATCTTCTTTATAAACCTGGCTGGTAATCCATTTTCCGGCTTCGGTATTTTTTGCCCAGGTATACAAACCAGTCACCGCGTTCATAGGATTAAAACTTGCCTGAATAACATTGTATTTATCTTCTTCCCGGGCAACAACTTCCGGGCTCACGGAAGTAGAAGGCATTGCCGCACCAAGGACATTTGCTATTGAACCGGTCATTACCCCGTTAACAGTATTCAATGACGCAGTAGAGGAAGGAGATTCTTCAACCTGGGATTGACGATCAGGGCTGAAACGATAGGTTTTGTCTCCGGTCTTCACGAACTCAGCTTTTGCCAGATCAACATCGCCGGTAATCCACTGGCCGCTTCCTTTGCCGTCGTCAAACCATACTTTAGCCCCTAAATCAACACCTTTGGTATATACCTGACCAATCTGATACGTCCCTTCAACTGAATACAGGCTCTGCTCGGAAATAACCGACTGAGGTTGCGTATTGGTAATAAACATGAACAACGGATTATTCTGCTTCCACGCGCCGTTGGCATCGGCGTACACAACGCTCAAACCGTTTCTCTGTGCCGCAGAAACCATGTTTTCAGGAGTTGAACCGTTGGCAAATTCCTTACCCGAATACGGAGTTAAGAAGAAAATAGTATTACTCAAATACGCGCTATTGTCGGAAGCAAACTGCTTGAACAAAGAATCTTCAGGGGTAGGAAAGCCGCCGATATACGCCCCGGTATGTTTATTGGTGCCCCACCAAACATCCGGACCGCCGGTGATCGGCTTAGAGCTTACGTATCCTTTATGATCGCCGTCATGCATACCCCAATCAACGCCTAACGTAGCGTAATTCACACCGTAAACAAACGGTAATATGCTTGTAACTTCATCAGCCTGTCCGGTAATCGAAGAATAAAGAGAGATAAGAGTAGAGGCTTCATCGGAAATATATCCGGTGCCGGTTGGATCAAAGTGATTGCCTTCACGTTCGTCGCCGCCGTGATAATTAGTCTGCCCATAATTCGCCCACCCGTTAGACTGAATATTGAAATACGTCCTGTATCCTGTCTGTCCTTCCTTGTGAGTATAATCAAGCAACGCGCTTCCGGTCCATGTCAAACCGCCGGTCGGAAAATCTTTGTCATCCGGATGCCCCTGTAAGGTTAATTTCGGCATATACGCGTAATTTTCGTTGGAAACCTGGTTCATGCTGTTAACGGTTACCTCGCCTAACCCCTGAACATCAAAATGTACTTTCATCTGTTTATCAACATACGCGGTAAACTGGTCACTGCTGATAGTCAGCCTGCCTGTGCTCTTTTCCTGGTCATATTTATAAGAACCAAGCTGATTCATGTCCGCGCCCTTTTCAGGATCAACGGCATTTTCTCCCAATCCATACACGAATGTGCCGAAATTCAGATTATATTTACCTAAATAATTGTTGACGTTATAATCAAGAGTAAGGGTTTTGTCCCTGAAATTGGTATCTTTATGAATGGAACCGGTTAATCCGGCAAACGGCCATTCGGAGAATGTCATCGGGATGGTTTCTTCAAGCCGATAATATGAATACTGGTCATCTTTGAATTCATAATGAAGCATCCTGTTCGGATCGGTGGAAATTCCTTTATCGATCAATGCCGCTCTGACATCAGAAAGAGAAGCGTCAAACGGCCCGGTAATCGATTCGCGGGTAACGGCGATAGCTTTATCGGCTATCTGCATACCTTTAAATTCACCGCTCAATGTCAAAGGCGTTTCGGTTGT
>JAQUMS010000097.1 GCA_028717985.1 Candidatus Omnitrophota bacterium | reverse complement strand
GTATGACTGGTCACGGTACGATGGGCATTACAGTTGTGTGTTCAGGCCCCATAATCTGACTCCCGCTGATCTGGAACAGGCGAAGAACCGCGCGTACAGGCTCTGGGCTGACCATGTCAGGAAAAAACGGGGAGTAATAGGGGACATCCGAAGGTTTAATTCATATCTTAAGGAACACGGGTTTTCTTCAGCGGTGTATAAAACGTGCGATTACCTGAGGTATATGATATTTAAAAGGAAATCGTATATTTCAGGTTAGCAGAGAGAATAGAATGAAAGGTATCACGCAAGAAATAGCCAAAGGGATAGCGGACGGGAAAAAGGCTTTTCAAGGCCCGAAAACCGTGCAGGTTGATATTATCGGGATTTGTAATAATACCTGTATCGGCTGCTGGGTGCATTCTCCGTTCGTGCAGAATCCTCCGAGGGATAAAGGGACTGTTGTTTCATTTCAAAAAGCGGCGCGTTTGATAGAAGATCTATCTTCATTGGGAACTGAAGAGATATTTCTTTCCGGGGCGGGGGAGCCTTTTATGCATCCGCAGATACGGGAAATAATCGCGTTGATCAAGAGCAAAGGAATGCGTTTAAATATTATTACTAATTTCCTGTGCGTTGATGAGTCAGCCGCCGCGGCTCTTGTGGATTCGGGGGTTGATCTTATTACCGCAAGTATTTGGGCGGGCACCGCTGAGTCATACGCGCGCACGCATCCGGGGAAAGGTGAAACTGAATTTTCTCTGATCAAAAAGAATATCCGTTTTTTGGTCGACGCCCGTTTAAAACGGGGAGCCGTTTTGCCGAAGATCAAGATGTATAATGTTATCTGCAACCGGAATTGCGGCGATATAGCGGCAATGGTTGATTATGCCGTTGAAACCGGTATTGATTTTATTGAGTTCCAGATTATGGATATAATGCCGGAGATCTCCGGTTTCGCGTTGTCGTCCGAAGATGCCGCGGAAATTAAACGGCAGTTCCAGTTTCTTCTGGCGCACAAAAACCTTCATTTACGCAAACTTGAACGCTCCGATGTCCGCGCGGTTGAAGAATTAAAAGAATTCCCGGGTCGGTTTTTTGTGCTTCCCGAAGGGTTTGAATTCCGTGAAATAATAGCCCGTAAAAGCGGCAGTGATGAAGATGTCGCGTATTCGCTTGTGTGCCCCCGCAGTATCTGCAGTACTCATAGTTCCCGCAATCCTTTGATTGAAGAGGAAAAAGGAGAGTTGTCTTTTACCTTGAAAAAAGAAATCTGCGCGCAATGCCCTGATTTTCACGCGTCATGTCCTGTTTCAGGAGACGCCCAAATGAGGTTTCATTACCTGAAACTTCTGGGCGCGGGGACGTTCATGCGGCGTTTGCAGTCGGCTGACATGTATGGGAACTTATATGAACGGGAATTAATAGAACGTCTGCCTTGTTATGCCGGTTGGACGTACAGCCGGGTTTTATCGACGGGGGAAGTGATTCCCTGCTGTAAGTCCCAGGGGAAACCGCTGGGGAATATCAACCTGGAAGATTTTCCGCGTATCTGGAATTCAGAGAAATACCGGGAATTCAGGGATATGGCGAAAAATGCCTGTAAAAGCGAAGAGTATTTCCGTCCGATCAATTGTTTTAAATCCTGCGATAATGTCGGCATGAATTTGGAGATCCGTGATTCTCTTTTAAGGGGAAAATCTGTCCCAGCCGAAGAAAAACCTGAAGAGAGATCAGAACAGGGATCATCCGGACTCCCTGCTGATTATGATATACGGGTTTTGATCGCATCTGAGACGTACAGAGAAGGTAATTTTAACCGCTGGCGGCATCAATTTGGCAGGGGCATAATGATAGACGGGGGATTTGAGCGCGGTTTTGGCGTTTACACGGTGGAATTGCCTGAGGACGGAGAGTATGAGCTTTGGGCGTTGTACGCCAGCGATGAATCCCGTCCGGTCAAGCTTTTTTGGGATGGAATACTTCTTTCGGATAACGCCCTTACGCATAAATCGGGGGGATGGACCGGGGAGTTTCTGTTGTGGTTCAAGGAGGCGCAGGCCAGAGCTGAGGCGGGAAAACACGTACTTCGCGTTGAAGTTACCGGAGGCGTTATTCCCCATATCCACAGTTTCGCGTTAATTAAAAAAGAAGCTGTTCATGCGAAGAAGGGGGCCCTGTTTACAAAAGAAACTTATTTTCGTGCGTCGCCTGTTCGTTCTTTTGTTGATAAAGCGCGAAGTATAGGGTTTATTAATTCCGGGAAACATCTTGTTAAGCATATTGTATCCGGCAGGCTGGTTGACAATTATCTGGATATAGTCGGTATTTTTAACGGCAGATACGCGTTCAAAGGCCCGTTCCACGTGCAGATCGACGTGACGAATGATTGTAATAACGATTGCATCGGGTGCTGGTGTAATTCTCCGCTTCTTGAAGAGAAAAAAGTTCCGCTTTCGACCAAGAAACAGACCCTGCCTCTGGGGATTGTTAAAGAACTGCTGGAAGAATTGGCACGCATGGGCACAAAAGAGATCTATTTTTCCGGAGGCGGGGAGCCTTTTATGCATCCGCGGATCATGGATATCCTTGAATACGCGAAACAGAAAAACTTCGTTTGTTACGTGAATACAAATTTTACCTTGCTTGACAAGGAGAAGCTGAGCAGGATCATTGATATAGGCGTTGATCATTTGACGGTAAGCACATGGGTCGCGGATCCGGAGACCTACGCAAAAACGCATCCCAATAAAGATGAAAAGACGTTTTTGACCATGCTGGAAAATCTGAAATTCCTTAATATCAGGAAGCGCAAATTCCCCTATATTAAATTATATAATGTTATTTTTAACATGAATTACCGCGAGCTTAAGGGGATGATCCGTGTGGCCCAGGAGACCGGTTCTGAATCCTTGGAGTTTACTCTTATTGATACTATCCCGGGAAAGACGGATTCCCTGCTTTTGGACGAACAGCAAATCGCAGAACTGCAGGAAACCGCTTCGGAAATCGCCCGCGGGGTTGACCGCACCGGCGCATATGACGGCGTTATTTTATTCCGATTTGATTCTTTCCTGCGCCGGATCGCGTCGCAGTCGGATGTCGGTAAAGCCACGTATGACCGTAACATTATAGATACCATGCCGTGTTATATCGGATGGAGTTTCGCGCGTATAATCGCCAATGGGGATGTTAACGCGTGCTTAAAAGCCCACCGGATCCCCACGGGTAATTTGTATGCTGAACGGTTTAGTTCAATATGGAACAACACAAAGCAGATTGAATTCCGGGCAAAGACTCTTGTCCTGGAGAAAAAGGATCCCTTTTTCCGCTCTATCGGCAACGATCCCTGTATACAGGAGGCGGGTTGTTATAAGAGCTGTGATGATATCGGAAGGAATACGTATATACATAACCGTATTATGTCCCTGACGCCTGTTGAACGGATGGTCCTGAAATTCGCGGCGAAAGTGAAACGGCCGCTGGATATAAAGTATTTCACCGAGATAAGGGGGGAAAATAAAGTGTTTGAAGGAGTGATCCACGGGAGAAAAGCGTTTACCGGCCCGGAACAAGCGGTTGTTGATATCACGAACCGTTGTTCTCTTCAGTGTGCCGGATGCTGGCTGTATTCTTCTTTTTTGAAAGAAAAACCTGAAAATGGATGGCTCCGGCAGGAGATTTCCGGAGAAAAGGCCAAGGCTTTGATTGACGCATTAGCCGCGTGCGGGACAAAACGGATCCGTTTTACAGGGGGGGGAGAACCGCTTTTGCACCCGGAAATTATGGAGCTTATCGCGTATTCTAAAAAGAAAGGGTTGATCACGTGTCTGACAACGAATTTAGCCGTGTGCTCGGAAAATGAGGCGGGTGAATTAGCGAGTCTTGGCCTTGATGAATTGGCGGTAAGCGTGTGGGCTTCAAATGCTGAAACATATATGAGAACGCATGGGGGAGCCGGGAAAAGTCTTTTCGCGAAGGTACAGGCAAACCTCCGGGCGGTAATTGAAAAAAAGAAGACAGGCCCCGTGGTGACGTTGTGTAACGTTATATCAAACCTTAATTATGACGATGTCCTGAATATGTTCGAATTTGCCGTTGCGTCGCGGGCTGACGCGGTTTATTTTACCCATGTGGATACTCTTCCGGGAACTGAAATTTTACTTTTAAACGAAGAACAGAAAATTGAAGTCGTGCGCCAGTCGGAAGAAATATTCCGAAGGAAAGAGAAAGGGGATTGCCCGCTTATCCTGGAGTATTTCGACGGTTTTACAGGCAGATTGAAAAATAAAGGGTCTTCAACCGGTTTATATGATTCTCTCCGGATCAACAGTATCCCGTGTTTTGCCGGATGGAACTTTACGAGGATTTTAGCGGACGGTTCGGTGGCCCCGTGCTGCCGCGGCGTTAAGAAAATAATGGGAAATATCAATACTCAGGATTTTCAAGGTATTTGGCACAGCGTCCGTTATAATGAATTCAGGTCAAAAGCAAAATACTCCCCTAAGACTGATGCGTATTTCGAGAAGATCGGTTGCATGAAAATGTGTGATAATCTGATGCATAATGAGATTACCGACAAAGCGGTGAAGATGTATGAACGCAGATAAATATATCGACGAGCTTGAAAGCAGAAGTATATATATTATACGCGAAGCCTTCCATGAATATGGAGGGATGCTGGGTATTCTCTGGAGTATGGGGAAAGATTCAACTGTTTTGGTCCACCTGGCCAGAAAAGCGTTTATAGGCCGGGTACCCTGTCCGGTTATTCATTTGGATACTTCGTTCAAATTCAGGGAGATTTATGAATTCAGGGGAAAGTACGCGAAAAAATGGAATCTGCCTTTGATCGTCGGAATGAACAGTTCCGTGTTGCGGGATGGCGGGGTGTCACCGGAAAAAGACCGTTTTATGTGTTGTACGGCGTTAAAAACAGAAGCCTTGAAACAGGTTATTCTGGAACATAAACTAAAAGCTATTCTTGTGGCGATACGGAGAGACGAACATTCGATCCGCGCGAAGGAACGTTACTTTTCTCCCCGCGACCAGGAGTTTAATTGGGATTACCGCCACCAGCCTCTTGAGCTTTGGGGTGAATATTATAAAACCGAGAGAATGAATAGTACTCATTTCAGGGTCCATCCTATGCTTCATTGGCAGGAAATTGATGTATGGCGGTATATCAGGCGTGAGAATATTCCTATTGTTCCGTTGTATTTTGCGCAGGGCCGGAAACGGTACAGGAGTATCGGGTGCGCCTGTTGTTGCAATCCGGTTGATTCACACGCCGATTCCGTTAATAAAATTATCAGGGAACTTGAGGTCTCAAAAGTTTCTGAACGATCGGGAAGAGTACAGGATAAAGAACGGGAATATATGATGCAGAAACTTAGGTCGCTGGGGTATATGTAAAGTCTCCAAGTCCATGGTTAACAAGCGGTATTATATAGTCCACAGACCATATCCGTAGTTGAGAATGCGGGATGAATGGCCTGAGGGGTGAGGGACGAAAAATAAGATTTTACCGGTGACGCAGTATCGTGGTGATTAACTATGCATAATACTATTCATATTGTGGTGACTGGGGATGTTGATTCCGGTAAATCTACTTTGATCGGCAGGTTGTTGTTTGAAACCGGCTCTCTTAAGCAGGGCGTGCTTGAATCCGCTCAAAAAGAATGCGGTTTCTCGGGAAAGGATTTTGAATTCGCCTGCCTCCTTGATAGTTTTGAAGAAGAACGCAGAGACCAGATGACGCTGGATACTACGGAAGTTTTCTGTAATGCGGGGAAGGGAAAGCGGATATTTTTTATTGATGTGCCCGGGCACCGGGAATTATTGGGCAATATGGTGAGCGGAAGTTCAAACGCCGATGCCGCTGTACTGGTGATAGACGCGCTTACATCGATACAGGAACAAACTCAAAGG
>JAQUMS010000096.1 GCA_028717985.1 Candidatus Omnitrophota bacterium | reverse complement strand
GTCGGGATAGCGCGTATACTAATAACCAGCAGAACGGCGTTCTGTTCACGGAAAGAATCTTCATAAAAGGTATATTCGTATATCTGATCGGAACAAACCGGCATCCAGGCCGCGGGGATGAACGCCAAAACAATATTTTTCTCTCCTAAATAATCACGCAATGAGACCTTTTTTCCCGAAATAGACGGGAGAGAAAAATCTATCGCAGGGTCGCCGAGCGCCACTTTCAATACGCTGTCAACGGGTTTTAGCATTTTCCCCGGAGAATATAAAGCATCCTGGCAATTGCGTGCGCCACCCTCAGCGTAAAAAACACAAATCATTGCAAAAACAAAGCATAAACATCGGACAAACCGGGACATAAACACAATTTCCTCCTACAGTTTCCCTTATTTTAGTAATATATTATATCATAAATTCCTGCTTGCGTTATCAAAATATGCCTTGCGGTATTATCGCTATACTATGCCTTTTTAGAATTGAATTCCCCTTTTCAAATCACACACATCTTACATGAACTATTCCCAAAATCTTTGTAAACACCCCTGGTCAATCAGCACTTAAAACCAAAAATATTTCACAAGCCTATATATATTACTGAACCCTCTTTATGCCGGGAGGAAACTTCTTCCAGATATATCCACACGCCGCTTCTTTAAAACCTAAATCAAAAAGCTCCCGCATTTCAACAGGATCAAAAAGTTCTTTTGCTTTTGACACATGAGTCGCCGGGATATAGGCAAGATTGAAATTCCCCTTTCCATCTTTAGTGAATACATACAACTGATAAAGATCCCCGATACTTTGGGCATTTGTCACAGCTTCGACCGTGCGTTCAGCGATTGCCGAAAGTTTATCCGGAACTGCTTTATAAAGAGGATCGACATAACCATTCCTTATGATATAAATTGAGTATTTATTCCTGGAGGGATCGATCCCCTTTTCTTTAAGGACATTGTCAACCCCCTGCAGAACATCATACAGAAAAAATACTTGTCTGCTTATCCCGCCATCAACATGCATTTCATCATATATCTTATCGTTAACCTCTACGGTTAAATAAACCGGGGGGAAAGCTATTGGAATGGACGCTGATGCCAATACAACCTTACGAAATAACTTTAAAGCATTCTCATCTCCTGCCGAAGCAATCTTACCCATATCCCAAATAACAAGCCTTTGAGCATCCAGGTTAGTCGTCCCTATATAAAGCCTGCGGCCTTTGTTATATTCCCTGGTTATCTCTTGCAGTAATTCCAGATTAAAATATCGTTCAATAAGACGTTCCAGCGGCCAGGTACTAGCCAAAGAATTATGAAAGGGAATTTTGATACGCGCAATATCCCGTGTAGAATATTGTGTGTAAAACTCCTTCAATTTTTTATCGTAGCTCTCTCCCAAGAAAGCGAAAGGCGCAATTATCGCTCCGGTACTGATACCGGTAACAATCTTAAAAACCGGACGCGTCCCGGTTTCTGACCACCCGCTCAGTAACCCCGCTCCATACGCACCATTCGCAGCGCCTCCGGAAATAGCAAGAATGGAATAAGTCCGGATTGTTCTGAAACCAAGGGAAGAAGAATTTGTTTTTTCCTCCTGCTCCAGCAATTTTACAAAATCTTTCTTAAAAGAATCGCTGGGACTGCCACTAAATGCTCTAATATCCCGCATACCAAAAATCCGGACATCATTTAATACCCCCTCCGGAGCGGCATGCCGTACACTTACACATCCGGAAACAAGAAAAACACACACAAGTATCCAATAACAGGGATTTACCATTGTTGACCTATTTTTTAAAATTTCCGGTATGTAGCCCAACAAGCCTGGAAATAAAAATCGCGACATACATTTGACCGGTAATTACTTCCAAATTAGAAATAGACATGGCTAACTTATTAACGGGGTAAATATCACCATAGCCTAGAGTAGTGATCGTCGAAAAACTGAAATAAAATAAGCTATATTCACTAAATTGAGAGGAAAAATTAAAAGCACGGCGATCAAATATATAAATAGCATAATAGAAAGCTGTCCATAAAAACCCAAAAAGCAAATAAACGCTAATACCACCTGCTATCGTATCGCTCGTAACTTTTGAAACGGAAAACATTTTTGAAATCAAGAGCACGATTGAAACTAAGAGAAAATTTGCATAAATCAGAATACTGCCCCATTGATAATTCTGCTTAAAATACATAGGGGAGAAATAATTGAAGAATAAATCAGAAATTAAGCCTAATACGCCGATCAAGACTATGAACAAAAATATTGATCGTTTCACTTCCAAAGCTCTCAAGGTAAACATAATACCAAGCAAGAATACCAGTGAGAATATAGGGAAATGGACAACCTGCCCGGAGATAAAGGGGGCTATAAAGAAAAATGAAATAAGCAGCGCTAATAAATGGTAATACTTATTTTTCATCTGCAGTTGCCATCCAATTTTTCTCATTTATCTAACTCCGAAGATATCCCCCCGTTTCAATAACCGTTAAACCCACAGCAACAATTTCGGGATCGTACAAAAATCCGCTGTTTTGTTTTATCTCCTGCAAAGCTTCATTCATACTTAACGCCGACCTATACACCTGGGGAGAAACCATAACATCAACAACATCGGCAACTGCAATTATCTTTGCGAAAGGAATAATATCATCCCCGCACAATCCAAAAGGATAGCCGGAACCATTTATTCTTTCATGATGCTGGAGGGCAGTTTGAGCGATAACAAATTCTGATTTTATTATCTGCATCAACAAAGAATAACCTAACTCCGGATGTTTCCGGACAATACCAATCTCATCGTTATTAAACACGCCCGGCTTGTTTATTATTTCTGCGGGTAACCGCAACTTACCGATATCATGAACTACTGCAGCATAACGAACAATCTTAATTTCTTCATCTGGATATTCCATGGCTTTAGCAATAGCACAGGCAAGTTTAGCAACTCGCTTCCCATGATTAAAGACAGGATCATGTTTATCTAATAACCGTGTAATTAAATATGCCAGGCCCGGATTTTCCATTATTTTTCGCGCTCAAACATTATTGAATGTTCCCCTGAACATCGTCTTGTCTTCCCATTATATGTATATATTCTATTGCATCCCCGACTGTCTTCAATTTTTCGGCAGCTTCATCTGATATATCTATATCAAATTCTTTTTCTAAAACCATTACAATATAAATTGTATCGAAAGAATCAGTGTCCAAATCTTCTTTAAAACGGGTGTTCAACCCTATCTTTTTATCGCCAAGCTTAAGCTCCAAAGACAGAATCTTTGCCACCCTGCTTAAAAGCTGTTCGCATTCTTCAGCGTTAATTTCGGGTTCCCCCTTAAGAAATTCCATAGTTGGGATAATCTTTCTTTTTTTGCCTTATCCCATTTAAACATATATCTGGGACAAAACGGGACATTTTTTATATCTTGGGATCCGTACGATTCTTTTCGAAACCGACCGATAATTACTGCTACATACTATGAATATGTTACAGCTAAAGTTTGTACCAATGCGGCTTCTGGAAATTTTTTATTTCCCAATATTTCGCATAGGTCATGAGTTGATATTGAGCTGAAGCAAATGCCATCATAAAGCCAATAAACCCCTCACGATACCCTTTTTTAATAATATAAAACTTAAAAAAACGCGAGACCATTTTAAATACACAGATTTTTAAATTCATCCTGCGTTTATCACGTATCCACTTCTTAGCCTCAAAATCGGTTTGATGGTTTAATTTACTGAACAGATTCTGAAAATCCCTATAGGCATAATGTATAATATCGGATTTAAGAGTAAAGGTTTTGCCCTCAAGAAAAGCCCGGGGATGGTACTCCGCCGCATCCTCATATCTGAATTTCGCTTTTGCAAACATCTTTAATTTGGCATTCGGATACCACCCTCCGTATCTAATCCAATGATTACCGATAAAATTACGATGAGGAATATTATAACCAAGATAACAAGGCCCATCCCTGAATACTTTAATGATTTCTTCTTTTAATCCGGGGGTTATGCGTTCGTCGGAATCAAGGCTAAGAACATAATCACAGGTGGCCAACGAATATGCGTAATTACGATGCATTCCTTCTTTAATCCACTTCTTAACGTATATCTTATCGGTAAATTTATTTACTATCTCAAGAGTTTTATCCGTACTCATATCATCAACAATAATAATCTCCTCCACCCAGTCATAAACACTCTTAAGACAATCTTCTATGATCTCTTGTGAATTTTTGGTTAAGACTACTACAGAAAGCTCAATTTTCATTCCGTGCTCCTTAAACTGCGTGCTTTGATTTTTTTCTAAAACCACCTCGGGGTATCCGGCATTCTATAATTTTCTCAAAACATCCTTTCCTTTAGACTACACTATCTCCTTCCTATTATTAACTGCCGGTTACCTCTCGCCCAGGATTGCATCTACGGAGATAAATTAAAGGTATGATGCTTATTTTTACGCGAATGAGCTAAAATCCCTATTATGTTCATTCTCTCCGCCCTGTTTTAAAACCTTCTTTTATCATTACCTCTTTAAAGCTTTTGCGGTTTAAACGCTCAAGAAGTACCTTTTTTTTATTATGAAAACCTACCGCAATAAGCATAGACACTTCGTATCTATCGGGAATATTAAAGGCTTTTTTTACTCTATCCTGCTCAAATCCATCCATGGGGTGAGTATCTACTCCAAAATTTTTGGCCGCCAACATAAAACTCATCGCAAACAGGCTCGCGTTTCTTAAAGCAAACCCCCTGCTCGCGACCGGATTATCATAAAGCATCCTGGCAAAACCCTTCAAACCTTCCCTTGCCTCTTCTTGCTGATAGCCTTTTTCCAACATATCATCAAAAATTTTATCCATCTCTTCAAACCCTCTGGTATCTGCCAGTACAATAAGCATTAAGGATGCTTCTTCAACTTTAGGTTGATTTAAGGCTGCTTCTTTTAATTTTTTCTTATTCTTCGGGACAGTTATCACGATCATCCTCCAGGGTTGGAGATTAAAAGAAGACGGGCAAAACTTGGCCACATCATAAATTCGCTCAAAAAGCCTGAGATCAATTTTCTTGGTTGTATCGAAAAAATTAACTGAACGCCTCTGTTCAAAAACTTTTTTCAGTTCCATGTGCACCTCCGGTTTTTAACAGACTCTTTCGCTGTTAGGTTTTTCTTACGTATCATAATTTCGACCATTATCAATCCAAGGACTAATCTAATGCACCATACTCATTCCTTTGTTCTCAACTTTACGGAAAAGAAGAACCATAAACACGCAAAAGAAAGCAATAATTCCATACCAGCGGAAACAATCAACAAAAGAAAGAAAGGTAGACTGGCGTAATAATTCCTGATAAAACAGGCCATCCGCAATACCGGGGCTTGCCTTTGTTGCCTGTTGGTATAACGGGTTAAACGGGGTCAATTGGCCTACAAGATTCACCTGATGCGTCTGCCCCATGCGGGCAAGCATTGTCGTAGATATTGCAATGCCAACGCTCCCGCCGATGTTTCTCATTAGGTTAAAAAGCCCCGAGCCATTCCCCATATCCTTGGCAGCCAACGTTCCCAGAGCTGTTGTCGCCAGCGGAACAAAAACCATTGTCGTGCCAAAACCTAAAATAAAAAACGGGATTACCATTGAATTAAGGGCAACCTGTAAATTGATATTACCAAGCAACAAACTTGCAATCCCTACTAAAATCAAACCCAACGCGATCAAAACCTTATTATCAAAATATCTACTACCGCCTGCGGAAAATATTGCCCCAAAAAAAGCTCCTATTCCAACCGGAACCAATATTAACCCGCTTAAAAGGGCTGTATATCCCATCATCGTCTGATAAAAAAGCGGTGTAATCGCCACTGTCCCATACATAATTGCTCCAATCATAAAAGCCACA
>JAQUMS010000095.1 GCA_028717985.1 Candidatus Omnitrophota bacterium | reverse complement strand
GAAGTAAAGCGTACCTTTAAGCCGGAATTCCTCAACCGTATTGATGATACTATAGTTTTTCATCCTTTGGAACGCTCTGATTTGCAGCGCATCGTGGAAATTGAACTCGCGTCGGTTTCCTCCAGGCTTAAAGAACAGTCTCTCGCGCTGGAAGTTACGCAGGAAGCGAAGGATTTTCTTATTGAAAAAGGTTTTGATCCGGTATTCGGCGCCCGGCCTTTAAAAAGAGTTATCCAGCGGTATATTGAAGACAGCCTTGCCTCCGATATTATTTCCAAGAAATTCAGCGAGGGGCAGGTCGTTAAAGTTGTGCGTAAAAATGAAGAATTAGTATTTGAATGAGAGTATGATAAAAAAAGCCATTCTTTTTCTCGGGAAAAAAACGGCATCTTTTTTTTACTTCACGGGGGGGATTAATAAACTCGCGCTGGAAGCTTTTTATCTTACGTTTAAACCCCCGTTTAAAGAAAAGCCTTTTATTGAACAATGCCGTAAAGTTGGAGTGGACAGCCTTCCTATTGTTTCCATGGTGGCGTTTTTCATCGGTGTAATTCTGGCTTTGCAGACCGCGTATCAAATGCAGCGGCTTGGTTCTGAGATGTATATTGCCAGTATTGTGGCGGTTTCCATTGTAAGGGAATTGGGGCCGATTATAACGGCGCTGGTTGTAGCCGGGCGCGTAGGCGCGGCGATAACAGCGGAGTTGGGCTCTATGAATGTTACCGAACAAATAGACGCCTTGGAAACTCTTGCCGCTAATCCTGTGAAATACCTTGTTGTCCCTCGATTTTTGGCCTTAAGTATTATGCTTCCTCTTTTGACATTGTACGCAGATGCCATCGGCATATTCGGCGGATGGTTGATCTGCGTGAATAAATTATCCATTAGTTCAGGAATGTATACGCATATTACCTTTAATACTCTTTTGTTCAAGGATCTTTTTACCGGATTGGCAAAAACGGTATTTTTTGGGATGATCATAGCTTTTGTGAGTTGTTACGAAGGATTTAATGTCCAGGGTGGGGCTGAAGGCGTGGGCCGCGCAACGCGCCACAGCGTTGTTAATTCTTTTATTCTTATTATCGCTTTTGATTGTTTCTTTACCGCTTTCTTTTATTTTATTTTTCCGTAAAGAGGTTGCACAATGGATATGATCGAATTGCGCAATATTTCAAAATCGTTTGAATCGCATAAGGTACTGGATGACCTTACTCTGCATGTTAAACGCGGCTCGACTTTTGTTGTGATCGGCCGGTCCGGATGCGGCAAAAGCGTGTTATTGAAACACATCGAGGGTCTGCTTAAGCCTGAGGCCGGGGAAATTTTCGTGGACGGGAAGAGTATTCTTTCCATGCCCGATGCCGATATGAACAGCCTGCGCATGAAGATGGGGATGGTCTTTCAGGGAGGGGCACTATTTGATTCTTTGACGGTAGGTGAGAATGTGGGTTTTAGCCTTATTGAATATTCTTCTTTGACCAAAGACCAGATACACGGGCGAGTGGAAGAATCCCTGAAACTTGTCGGCTTGAGCGGGATACAGGAACTTACCCCCTCGGAATTAAGCGGGGGCATGCGGAAACGCGTCGCTCTTGCCCGTGCTATATGCACAAATCCGGATATTATCCTGTATGATGAACCTACGACCGGAGTTGATCCTATTACCGCCGACGCGATCAATGATTTGATCCGGGGTCTTCACGATAAATTACGGGTCACGTCGATTGTCGTGACCCATGATATGAAAAGCGCGTATAAAATCGCGGATAGGATTGGAATGCTTTACCAGGGAAAACTTATCGCGGAAGGCTCTCCCGAGGAAATCCAGAATTCAGGCAACCCGTTTGTGCATCAGTTTATTAACGGCCTGGCACAGGGGCCGATAACAGACGATATTAAACGTACATTATAAGGGGGGATCGATGGAATTCGGCAAAACAAAACTTGAATTTAAACTGGGGCTTTTTGTTTTATTCGGGATCATTATCCTGACGGCGTTTATTCTGCTTATCGGGGATTTTAAATCGCTGGGAGTCAGGTATAAGGTTAACTGTGTTTTTAATTTTGTGAACGGCATTAAAATAGGCGCTCCGGTCAGGTTTGCCGGAGTTGACGTGGGTGAAGTTAAGGCCCTTGATTTTATGTTCATTCCCGAAGAGAATAAAACTAAGATTAAAGTGGGATGTTTGATTGAGCGCCAATTGAAAATCCCGGCTGATTCAAAGATCTGGGTGAATACTCTGGGTCTTTTAGGAGAAAAATATATCGAAATAATCCCGGGTTCGGATTATGCTAATTTTATTCCGCCGAACGGCTCGATTGCAGGAAAAGACCCTGTTGCCATGGAAGAGGTCGGGGAAATGGCGCGGAATATCGCTCTTGAATTCAGGGATACTCTCGCAAAAATTAAAAACGGCGAGGGCACTATAGGCAGGCTTTTTTATGATGACGCGTTGTATAAAGAATTGGAAGATCTTGTGTCTGATATCAAGCTTCATCCCTGGAAGCTGTTTTTCAAGGGTAAAGAAAAGCCTGTTTCGAAAAGTAAATGAAGACAAAAACCATATTTACCTGCCAGCATTGCGGTTTTCAGTCTCCCCGGTGGCTTGGAAAATGCCCTGATTGCAGCACCTGGAATTCCTTTGTAGAGGAGAATTTCGCTCCGCCTCCACCTGCGGATGAAAATGAGCGCAGGGTTCATTATTATAACGAAGAGCCGGTTCTTCTGAAGGATGTGGTTGTTAATGAGAACGCCCGGATAAAAACCGGTATCGGGGAATTTGACCGTGTTTTGGGCGGCGGTATTGTGGAAGGGTCGGTTGTTCTCATCGGCGGGGATCCGGGAATAGGAAAATCGACAATTTCTCTTGAAGTATCGAACCAGTTGACTTCTCAAGGGCATACGGTTTTATATGTAAGCGGGGAGGAGTCAACCACACAGACAAAATTACGCGCTCAGCGTTTGGGTAAGGGTGTCAAGGCGGACACTCTGTATATTGTTAACCAGACGGACGTCCTTCGGATAGTTGAATACATAAAAAAACTTAAGCCGAAGCTGGTAATTATCGATTCAATTCAGGTGCTTTATCATCCGGCGATTACGTCTTCCGCCGGAAGTGTGAGCCAGGTCAGGGAATGCGCCGGTATTCTGACCCAGCTGGCGAAAACAACCGGGACCACGGTTTTTATTATCGGCCACGTCACGAAAGAAGGGACTATCGCCGGCCCGCGCGTCCTGGAACATATCGTGGATACCGTTTTGTATTTTGAAGGGGACCGTTTTACCGTCTACAGGATCCTTCGCGCGGTGAAGAACAGGTTCGGATCCACGAACGAAATCGGTGTTTTTGAAATGGCAACCGGAGGTCTTACTGAAGTTAAAAATCCCTCGGAAATTTTATTATCCGAGCGCCCTAAAAACGTGACAGGATCTGTGGTTACGTCTATCGTGGAGGGCAGCAGGCCTTTGCTGGTTGAAATTCAAGCCTTAGTAAGCAGGGCGAATTTCGGGAATGCGCAAAGAAAAAGCGAAGGGTTTGATTATAACCGCTTGGTAATGCTCGTTGCGGTCCTGGAAAAACGGCTTGGGTTGGCTTTGGAATCAGAGGATATTTTCCTTAATGTTGTAGGTGGAATAAAAATAGAAGATCCGTCCGCTGATTTGGCGGTTGCGGTTGCCGTAGCGTCGGCATTTTTAAATAAATGTGTTGCTTTTGATACCGTGATAATCGGAGAAACAGGGCTTGGAGGAGAAGTGCGCGGTATTTCGCAAATTTCGTTGCGTGTGAATGAGGCGGCCCGCCTCGGCTTTAAAAACTGTGTTTTACCGAAAAATAATTCCCGAGGATTTGAGTTGGATAAGAAATATTCTATTATTCTTTCTCCGGTATTGTTTCTTCAGGAAGCAATCGATCTTTTAGTATCTAAAAAATCATTGAGCTCATAGCTTATTGCTCATAGCTCTTAGTAAAAGTAAAATTATTTTTTCTTGACCTATGATCTATGACCCATGAGCTATGACCTAAAAAGGTATTATTCATACTAACAGGAGGTATTATCTATGAATCTATTAATGTTGCGTATTCTTTTTGTGGTGAGCAGTATGGCTGTCGGGTATTCAATTATGGCTCCCCGGGGAATGTATATTTGGGGACTTTTGATCGGCCTTACGGCGAGTTCTCTTTTTATTTTTATAGAAACGGGGATGCGCCGTGTTTCTATCCGCGGGCTTTCCAGCGCGGTATTTGGTTTAATCCTCGGTATGATTATGTCGAAATTTGTCACAGAAGCTTTTAGCCTCAGCCAGATACCCTCGGATACACTCTCGGTCATTAGTATTTGTTTCACGATAGTATTATGTTATTTAGGCATGTCGATCGGCTTACGGGGGAAAGATGAGTTTAATTTGATTATTCCTTACGTGAGACTGCGGCGGCTTGACCAACAGGAAGAGATGATCCTTCTTGATACCAGTGTTATTATCGACGGCCGCATCACGGATATTCTTAAAACTAAATTTCTTGAAGGAAAAATAGCTATTCCCCGTTTTGTTCTGAAAGAACTTCAGTTGATTGCCGATTCGGTCGATCCTCTTAAAAGGCAGAGAGGCCGCCGGGGATTGGAAATTTTGAATGTTATGCAGAAAGAAATGGGTATCAATATTTCTCTTCACGAAGAGGAGTTTCCTGAAGTCCCGGAAGTTGACGCGAAACTGGTTAAACTTGCTAAACTGCTGGAGGCGAAAATTTTAACCGTTGATTTTAATCTTAATAGAGTCGCTACGATCCAGGGGATTAAAGTTTTAAACATAAATGAACTCGCGAACGCGTTAAAACCGGTTCTTTTCCCCGGTGAAGAGATGCAGATACGGCTGCTTAAGGAAGGTAAAGAATATAACCAGGCGATAGGGTATCTGGAAGACGGCACGATGGTCGTGGTTGAAGACGGCCGCAGATTTCTCGGGCAGGAAGTGAAAGTTTCGGTAACTTCCGTGATTCAGACCCAGGCGGGCAGAATGATTTTTACCAAATTGGCAAAGCAATAAAAGAGAAGGTTTTGATGTCGGTTACGGCTATACTGCTGGCTGCTGGGCAAGGATTGCGATTGAAAACAGGCGTTTCCAAACCGCTTGTTTTACTTAATAAAAAACCGCTGATACAATATTCTCTGGAAACCTTAAACAGTCATCCGGATATTTCCGCTCTTATTGTTGTTGTTCACCCGGACAATAAAAAAAAAGTCTGTTCGCTTATTAAACGTTTAGGGATAGATAAGGTCAAGGGTGTCATTGAGGGCGGTATCCGCCGGCAGGATTCCGTATTTAATGGATTGTCGATGCTTGACCCATCTGCTGACAGTGTGTTGATTCACGATTCAGCCCGTCCTTTTATTGAAAATAAATGCATTACTGAAACAGTGAGAGAAGCGTTGAAATCCGGGGCGGCGGTGACCGGAGTGCCGGTTAAATCGACTATAAAGCAGGTTCTCGTATCGAAACGTAACCCCGGCGTCAGTATTGTCGTGAAAACACTGCCAAGAGAAAACCTCTGGGAGATACAGACCCCTCAAGTTTTCAAGAAAAAAATAATCCTTGAGGCTTTCGCCGCATTCGGCGATTCAGACGTGACTGATGATGCAATGATGGTTGAAAAACTGGGATATCCGGTGCGCATCGTGCGGGGATCGTATAATAATATTAAGATTACGACGCCGGAAGACTTGATTGTGGGCGAAGCGATCGCGAAGAAACTCAATAGATAGGTCATAGCTTATAGGTGATAGCTCATAGGGGATAGCTTTTAGTACTGACTAAGACCTATGACCTACGACCCATGAGCTAAAAGCTATTCTACCGGTAGGTAAGAGCATGTATAAAATCGGTATTGGATACGACATTCATAAATTAGTCAGGGGAAGAAAACTGATTATCGGCGGTGTTGAGATACCGTT
>JAQUMS010000094.1 GCA_028717985.1 Candidatus Omnitrophota bacterium | reverse complement strand
GCCAGCAATTCTTCCTTTCTTTGCTGTTTCTGATGTCCGTGAGGCTATGATTATTTCCGCTGTTTCAGTCCTGTCATTTTTATTTTTTGTAGGTATGTTTAAGTCAAGGATAACAAAAATCCGGTGGTTTATAAGCGGGTTTGAGACCTTATTATTTGGATCATTATCGTGCGGGTTGGGCTTTACTCTTGGCAGGATCGCGGCAGGTTTTTTCCATTAAAAGGCAGTGTAAACCGTGATAGAAATCCCCGGGGATTATCTTGAAGGTGGCGGCCAGATTATCCGTACCGCCGCCGCGTTATCCTGTATAACTGACCGGCCGATAAGGATTTTTAATATTCGGGATAAGAGGCCGAATCCCGGCATAAAACCGCAGCTTTTTTATACCTTACGCGCTTTATCCTCCCTTGTTCACGCGGATACTTCCGGTCTGGAACTACATTCTACGGAGTTTTCTTTTTGTCCTCGCGCCCGCGCCATAGGAAACGGAACGTATATCATAGATTTGCAAACTTCTGGCGCGATAGGCCTTGCGTTACAGGTTTTACTGCCCGTTGCCGCGTTTCACGGTAATGGAATTATCTTTGAAATTAAAGGTGGCACGTGCGGATTGGGCGCTGTTCCTATTGATTATTATCCGTTGGTTGTATTCCCTTTTTTATTCCGTTCCGGCCTTCGTGCGCGTCTGAATATTTATAAACGGGGGTATTATCCGAAAGGCGGCGGTTTGGTCAGGGTAGAAGTAGAACCGTTAAAAAATGGGACGCCTCTATCTTTTATTGACCAAGGGCATGTGATATCCCTGGGCATCCAAAGTGTGGCTTCCGAGCAATTAAGAAGACACAGGGTTGTTTTTTTGCAATCTCGTAGAGCCCGTGAAATATTAGAATCCAGATTTCACGTTCCCATTGACGAGAACGCCGAATACGCGGATACCTGTTCTCCGGGGTCTGAAATTAATCTTTACGCAAGGACGGACACAGGCAGTATCTTGTGGTCTGATGCTCGGGGTGAACACGGGAAGTCCCCTGAAATGGTCGGTACGGAGGCGTCTGAACAGCTTATTCAGGAAATTTCTGCAGGAGCCGCTTTGACTTTCGACTTGCAGATAATCTTATTCCCTGGATTGGTTTACTGGGAGGAGTAATAAAAACCAGCGAAATTTCCCTTCATACTCAAACAAATATCTGGGTGTGCGAGTTGTTTTTTGGTAAGATATATAGCGTTGAAGAAAATACAATTACGGTTAAATCTGGTTTTTTATCTTCTTTTGGATTTCATACGTAAAGGAAATTATGAAACAAAAGTACGTGAATTATGCGTTATTCGGTTTCATGGGTGTTCTTGCGGTTACTTTTTTTACGAGGGGGAATATCAGGGATGTTAGAATAATCGCTCCCGAGGTTTTAATTCAGCCTGTTCAGACTCTCCCTCAGAATTCCGAAGAAATTAAATTCACGAGGGACGGATATGAATACCGCCTGATGCCTTTGTACGATTATGAAATCAGCGGATTGATTGTCAGTAAAATGAATTATAAATTATTCAGCATCTATAGGTTTGAAAGCGTTTTTCCCGTGGATTTGTGCATGATTTGGGGTAGTAACGTGGAGCATGGCGTGCATAGGAATAAAGATGTCCGTTTTTTTCAGGATTGCCGCTGGTGCAATGTCGAATGGCCGGGAAATGTATCATTTGACCTGAAAGAAATATCTAACAATCACCTTGTCGTGAGCGATCCGGCGGTTGAACGATTTATCAATAATCTGGTTGCCGGCGACCAGATTACTATTAAGGGAAAGCTTGTTTCCGTTAAGGCGACCCTGATAAAACAAAAAGATTCTCAGGATCCTAAGGTTATTACGTGGACTTCAAGCATACAACGGGATGACCGCGGCGCCGGGGCATGTGAAGTGATTTATGCGGAGGAAATCAGGCTTTTAAAAAAAGCCAATATTGTTTCCCGTATTCTTTTTACGTACAGTTTTTGGGGGTTGATTGTTCTGCTGGGCTATAAAATAATTAATTTTTTTCTGGGCCGAATAGAAACCTGAAGTATTAAAAAATTTATAATTATTGAAAGATAGCGCGAGAAAAGATACAATAATTTATGAAAGGGAGGACATATGAGGGGAAAAACTGCCGGAATGATACGCGTAATTTTTGTAGCCGGCGTATTTCTTTTATGCACGCCGATATGCAGGGCTGATAATATTATCTTGAAGAATGGCAATGTCCTTGAGGGGGAAATTATAACTGAAACAGACAATGCTATTGTTTTGGAGATATTTGAAGGTAAGGGCAGGACAACGGTCAAAAAAAACCAAATTCAGTCTGTTCAAAAGGCACCCGTTAAGCACGCTCAACCAAAGACAGAGGTAAAATCAGATGCGCTCGCGGAACAAAAGGCCGAACAGGAAAAAATCATTATCGGGAAAAAAGAACAAAAAATAAAGATAGTGTTTATTGTTCTCAGTGTTTTAACCGCCGTCGCTTTAATACTTAAAAAAATGAAGGTTTGGTAAAGGGAGGTTGAGTATGATGCTTGTTCTTGCTGGTACGGTAATAATTGCGTTTGTGATGATCCTCGCGTATAACAGTCTGATTTCCCAAAAAAATGAAGTACAAAATGTTTTCGCGAGCGTAGACGCGTTGCTTAAAAAACGGTATGATTTGATTCCAAATCTTATTTCCACAGTACAGAATTATATGCAGTATGAGAAAGGCACCCTCAAGGAGATTACGGAATTGCGCGCCCGAGCTGTTTCCGGACAGCTTTCAAACGACGAGAAAGTGGAAGTTGAAAACAAATTGTCCAAAGCTTTGGGAGGGATCATGGTTGCCGTGGAAAATTACCCTGATCTTAAAGCTAACCAGAATTTTCTACAGCTCCAGGCGGCTTTGAACGAAGTTGAAGAACAAATTTCCGCGGCCCGGAGAGCGTATAACGCGGCGGTACGGGATTATAATAATTCGGTGCAGATGTTCCCTTCCACTATTGTGGCTTCTATCCTGAACTTTAAATCCGCGTCATTTTTCGCCGCCAAGGAAATGGAACGTGAAAATGTGAATGCCGGAGAATTGTTTAAAAAGCAATAATATGAAAACGTTCGATGATCTAAAAAATTTTTATGAGACACTTCTTTATAATGATCTAAAAAGCCTGGAAGCCTACCGTAAAAATATCGTTTCCCGTCTTATAACCGCTATGGTCATTATCGCGGTTTTGGCGGGGAGTATCTGTGTTTTATTGAGACGGATGGAATTTATTTTTTTCGCTTTAGCGGCAGGCTTTGCGGCATATGCGGCGGTTTATTATTTTTGCACCAGAGAATACAGATCAAAATTCAAATCTTCAATTATTGAAAAAATCGTAAAATTTACCGATCCCGGACTTTCATATGAAAAAGATAATTATCTGCATGAACCTCAGTTTGTGACGAGTTCTTTGTTTTTGAAGACTCCCGACCGGTACCACGGTGATGACTATGTTTTTGGAATGATAGGGAAGACTCGGATTGAGTTTTCCGAGATACACGCGGAATATAAAACCGAAACGCGGGATAGCCGGGGGCGTAGACATACCCGGTGGAATACCATATTCAAAGGGATATTTTTCAGAGCTGATTTTAATAAGAATTTTCAGGGGAGGACCGTTGTTTTGCCTGATACCGCTGAACGCCTTTTCGGGAATTTGGGCACTTCGCTTCAGTCATGGAATATTGCCCGGGGGCAGCTTATTAAATTAGAAGATCCCGACTTTGAAAAAATATTCGTTGTGTATGGTGATGACCAGATAGAAAGCCGGTATATTCTTTCTACCAGCTTGATGAAAAGAATGCGTGAGTTTAAGGAGAAAACCGGCAAGAATATTTGTGTTTCTTTTACAGGGTCGAGCGTGTTTGTCGCTATTCCTTATTTGCAGGACATGTTTGAGCCCAGAGTATTTAAAACCCTTCTTGATTTTGCTCCCATCCTTAATTATTTCGAAAATCTTGAGCTGGTGGTAGGAATTGTCGATGATTTTAACCTCAATACCCGGATATGGGATAAACAGGTTTGATATGTAACCTTTTGCTTGACAATATATTTCGTTTCTGTATAATATATTAAAATTTTACTATTCAAATTATAATATATGGAGTTGCTATGCAGTGGGATGAAACAACTCAGGATAAATTTAAAGGCATGATTTCTAAGATCCCTGTTTTTCACCGGGGGATAACTCTGGAAGTTGTTACTAAAAAAGCTGAAGAAAGCGCCCACTTACGGAATTCAGCGCAGGTAGAAGAAGTGGATGTTGTAAGCGCTTTTTTTTCTGATGTGCCAAGCCCTTTTTACAGTATGATGGTACGTCTTTTGGAACAATCCGGTTTTGATTACAGAAAATACGGCTACCCTAAGCCACAGGGTTAATTCCTTACACTACCTTATAAGTAAGGGGGTAAGCCACAAGGATAGTCTTTACTTTTCCCCGTAAGTAAAGGACTAAACCACAAGGCTGGTTTTTCACTGTTTTGAGTCGAGGGAGATATGAAAATAGCAGTTTTAGGCGCAGGGGCGATAGGCGCATTAGCAGGCGGATATTTGAAGCTTAAAAATCATGATGTTGTTCTTATTGCCGGAAAATCCTCGGTAGAAAAAATAAATAAAAATAATCTGTTGATTTCAGGCATCCGGGGTAATTTTAATATCTCGGTTCCTGCAGCGGAAAAGCTTACTTTCCAGCCCGAGTGTGTTATTCTTTCGGTAAAAACACAGGATGTGGAAAACGTAGTGCGTGAAAATATCTCGTACCTGTACAATATCCCGATACTTACAGTCCAGAACGGTGTCCGTTCAGATTCTATCGTTGCCCGATTTATCCCGGAAGACAAGATTATTTCCAGTATTATTATGTTTGGTGCTACATATTTAAATCCCGGGGAAGTTATCCATAATTTTGAAGGCACGTGGATTGTAGGCAGCATGTCCGGATCGCCGGCTGGATCTTTAGAAGAGATACGGAATGTCTTTAATGATGTTTTTCCGGTTATTGTTACCGATAATATCCAAGGAATGAAATACCTCAAGCTTTTTGTGAACGCGAACAACTGTCTTCCCGCGATTCTCGGCGTAAGCATTCAGGAAGCGTTTGCGGATAAAGACGTGAGTGCTATTAGTATCGCGATCTGGAAAGAGGGTATGGGGATTTTAAAAAAGGCAGGGTTGCGCGCGGTTTCCCTCCCGGATTTTCCTGTTGAGCGGATTATCGGATTGACATCAATTCCTTTAGCTGAAGCGGCTGGGATTTTTTCCGGCATTATGGTGTCATTAAGTAAAGAACCTTTATATGGTTCGATCTTGCAAAGTATAAAAAGAGGAAAGCCTTCGGAGATAGATTATATTAACGGAGAATTCGTCGCGCTCGCACGCGAACACGATATGGAAGCCCCGTTGAATCAAAAATTAGTAGATATGGTTCATGGGGTAGAGAAAACCGGAAAATTTTTCTCCAGGCGTGATTTACTTTCCGCCGTCAAAAATGAAGTAGCTGCCGGTTTTAACGCCTAAAAGTGGAGTTTATTATGGTCAATACCCCTTTCCCGAAATTGAAGTTAACCGTAACGAATGTCTTTGGAGAATGCTACCATGGATATAAAATCGGTGATGAGCTTATCCTGGAAGATTTTACCCATCCTCCCCAGTTTTTTTGCCTCGGTTTGGCGCACGCTCTTTTTCCGGTTATTTATGCGTTAAGTTTTGGCGCGCAATTCCCTTTCCGCGATAATCAGCGTTCTTTACTGGTAACCTGTCCGGATGGAGGTAAGCTTGAATTTAAAGCGGAAATCTTAAATAAAGCGGGAGAGATTGAATGTATACCTAAGGATCCGAATCATAAGGGTCCAAATCCCAAGAAAATGCTTGTAGAAGTCGTTAAAGCAAAAGGGAAATGCGCATTCGGCTATAAACTT
>JAQUMS010000093.1 GCA_028717985.1 Candidatus Omnitrophota bacterium | reverse complement strand
GAGCAGCGGTTCAAACGAAAAGGTAAAGGAATCATGAAGTCTCTTTTTATAACTATCGGGCTAATTTTCCTTACCAGCCTTTGTGATACGATCAACCAGCTTTTTCTTAAGTCTTCCATTAATTCTATTTCTTTTAATGTTCACAACGTCGGGGAACTTGTTAAGTTTATTTTTAAAATTATTTCAACACCCCGCGTGTGGATAGGGTTTTTATTTACAGTAGCGTCGTTATGCATCTGGCTTGTCGTTTTATCCCGTGCCGACCTCAATCTCGCATTTTCGATCGATAGTATGCATTATATTCTGATTGCCGTGGCATCAATGATTTTTTTAAAAGAGAAAATTTCTGTGCTTCGCTGGTTGGGTATCAGTGTTATCGTGTTTGGGATAATTCTGGTTACCGTTAGCTGAGGAGTTTATCATGAAAATAGCAGTGGTTTATTATTCTCTTGAAGGTAATACAAAGTTTATTGCCGGTATTATAGCGGACACATTGCGCGGGGATTGTATTGAATTAAAACCTGTACGCGATATCAATCCAAGGGGATTTATGAAATTTGTTACAGGAGGAGGTTTGGTATTCCGTAAAATTCTGCCCGAACTTGCCGCTTTAGAAAAACAGCCCTCTGATTATGACGTTGTGGTTATCGGAACCCCGGTTTGGGCCTTTAGTTATGCCCCCGCTCTGGGGGCTTTCTTTGAAAAAAATAAACTCACAGGCAAAAAAATTGCCGTATTTTGCTGCTCAGGAGGAGGGAAAGGACGCACACTGGAATGCATGAAAGAAAAACTGGCAGGAAATACTATTATCGGAGAGATTGATTTTATCGAACCCTTGAAAAAGGGAAAAGAAGAGAATGCCGCTAAAGCCAAAACGTGGGCTGAACATCTCAAGGAACGTATAGAGCCGGGAAACGCCTGATGCGGCAGGAGGAAAACCCGGGGAATCATTAAAAATGTTTTTCCCGGTCAAAAATTTTGCTATAATACATCACATTTGAAATTTCCGTAGCAATGTTTATTACTGTTTTGAAAGCAGTTAACTATAGAATTTACCTGAGGAGGCTATCGCATGAGTTTAATGCAAATCATTAGTTCCGGCGGCGTCACCATGTATGTTTTAATCCTGTTTTCGGTTATATCTCTCGCTATAATATTAGAGCGGCTTTTGTATTACAGCCGCCGTTCCGGCATCCCATGCTCTGAATTCATGGATTATGTGAGGGTTGCCCTTGAGAAGGGTTACACAAAAAAAGCGGAGGAGGTGTGTAAACATACCGATACTCCATTTGCTTCTGTTGTGCACGCGGGTTTGCTCCTGCAAGGCCATGATGAAAAAAAGATTCGGAACGCGATGGAGCGGCAATCTTCACGAGAGGTTATGTCTCTTGAACGTTTTACGGATATCCTGGGAACTATCGGGAGTATCTCGGTATATGTCGGGCTTTTCGGAACGGTAATTGGGATTATACGCGCGTTTAGAGATATCGCTTCAAGCGGTTCGGGTGGGATCTCAGTTGTCATTAGCGGTATTTCCGAAGCTCTCGTATGCACGGCCGCGGGGCTATGTGTCGCCATCCCGGCAGTTATCGCGTATAATTTTTTTGTCAAACGGATAGATACGTTTATCGCCGATATGGAGTTGTGTTCTTCCGAATTGCTCGATATAGTGAAAACGAAATAACATGAATATCAAGACAAGAAAACCGAAATTAGTCGCGGAAATAAATATAACCCCGTTTACCGATGTTATTCTGGTCCTTTTGATTATTTTTATGGTCGCGACTCCTCTTATTTTTCAATCAAGCATTAAAATTAACCTGCCGGAAGCCGGGAATGCCACTCCTCTTACAACAAATGCGAAAAAAAACGACATGATGTATATCAGTATTACCGACGAAGGCCTGCGGTATGTGGATAACGACCTTGTAACAAAAAAAGAACTGAAAGATACAATGTCCCGCCGGTATAAAGAGAATCCGTCGATTGGAGTAGTGTTGCGGATTGATAAACTTGTCAGATTTAAAGATATTGTTGATGTTCTGGATTCTCTTTCGGAGTTAGGGATAACCAATTTACATATAGCTGCGACACCGGAATAGGCAGTCAGTTTGTGTCTGTTTTTTTAGGTATAATTCTTTCCGGCAGAAGCCGGCTAACATGAGGAGGAAGTATGAAAAGAGAAGTAGCGATGGTCGTGGCCGCGGTATTGTTGATTCCTGTCGGTGTTTTTGCCGGAGAATCCCAGGGAAAGGGAAAAGAACGAAGCGAATTCAGGCAGAAACAGAGGGTGGAAACTCAGGAACACGTTAAACAACAGAAAGAGGAAAACAAGGAATTCCGGCAGGGATTAAAAGAGCTTTCTCCGGAACAACGCAAGACCGCGGTGCAAGAACACCGGGAAAAACAGTTTGAAGAAAATAAAACATTCCGCCAGACCCAGCATGAGGAGAATACCTCATATCTGAAAGAAAAACTGAACAGCAATAAGAATTTGACCGATACCCAAAAGAATGAGCTGGTGAATTTCTTTGAATCTCAGTATAAAGAACAAGTCGCGTTCCGCGATCAGCGGCATAATGAAAATGTGGCGTTTTTCGAAAAGATCGCTTCCGACACGACTATGACCCAGGAAGAGAAAAAGAAAGCTATTAGAGAACATATAGCGGCCCAAAAATCTGAAGCCAAAGAGATGAGAGAGGAACAGAAAACAGAAAACAAAGAAGAGAGGAAGAAGATACGTTCTGAGATAAAAGAGAATAAACTTATTAAACAAGAAAAGAATCCATCGTCAGGGGAAGCGAACTAATACACAGGGAAGGCTTTTTGTCTTGACATAGGGCGATTTAAGTTTATAATAAAACAAAATTAACTATTTCGTAATAAGATTTTATAACGGTTTAATCACAGAAATTAAAAGGAGGATAAAAGAATGAACAAACTGATATTTTTGGTCATCCCTTTGTTTTTATTGCTTTCAGGGTGCGCTACCAGCAAGAAAGTTTCCCAGATTGAACAGCGTATCGCGGTTTTGGAAAATAAAACGGCGATGATGGAGCAGAAACAGGAGCCGGTTGTTTCAGAATCCAAAGATACTTCAGAATCTACCGGGGTGAAATCTGATACAGGAGAGACCGCCTCAAAAGATATCTCAATGAGTATCCGGGATGTTCAGACGGCACTGAAGAACGCCGGTTTTTACAAGGGTACCATTGACGGTAAAATCGGGAAGAATACCCGTAAGGCTATCAGGGCATTTCAAAAAGCCAATGATTTGAAAGTTGACGGTATTATTGGTTCAAAAACAAAAGATGCTTTAGCAAAATATTTAAACGCAGGAACAAAATAAATCCTGGATTTACTCTCTCGTAAAAAGGAGGGAGATGTGGTGTTAAAAAGGGCATCCGGTTTTCCGGATGCCCTTTTTTTTATCATAAACATATTCCCGGTTAAGAATTTTTTCTGCGATAACTCAAGTCTTAAATTGATTGACAAAAGACAATGTGAATGGTAAATTTCAATTGTGAACAATTGTTCAATAATTAGATGATATCAAAAAAGGGATAAAATGACTACGTTAAGCAGGAAAGAAAGAGATAGGCAATTACGCAGAAGCGACATCCTTAAAGCCGCAGAACATTTATTTGCTTTGAAAGGATACCATAATGCAACAATAAGAGATATCGCAAAAGAAGCGCAATATGCAACCGGAACAGTATATCTTCATTTTAAAGACAAAGACGCGCTTTATTTTGGTTTGTTTGAAGAAAAGCTTAAAAGTTTATTGTCTATAGTAGAAGGGAAGGCAGGGCAGTCTGAGGATTCAATAGGTAAGTTAAGGATTTTTGTACAGGAGAGTTTGGTTTTTTTTGAAAAAAACCAGGATTTCTTCAAAATATTTATCGCAGAGGAAGCCAGGTTATTAATAGAAACAAGGTTTTTAAAATCTCCTACCGGCCAACAGTTACATGAGTATACTACGAAGTTAATTAAACAAGCTCAAGAAGAACACATCATTAGCAGAGATTTTGATCCAAAACAGGTAAACACTGTGTTCGTCGCTATCTTGAAGACGATTGTTCTCGAGTGGTTTAAGGAAGAGAAGGTACAGGGAAAGAGTTTAGTTGATTTATCCGACATTATTTTTAGGTATCTATTAAACGGCATTTCGAACAAATAACTTCTTCTTCATAATTATCCCACCTAATAGTAAGTAGTATAAATATCTTGACAAAATCTAAGGTGAATGTTACATTTTATTTATGAACATGTGTTCATGTAATGACCAAATGTTCATAACTATGGTTATGCAAGAAAGGAATAATATAATGGTATATAAAACAGCAGTGGTTATTTTGTTAAGTCTTTTAATTAATTGTTCTTTTTTTGTTTATGGTGCAGAGATTTCATCTGAACCGGAAGCAAAAATTAGTAACCGTATTACTATCCAAGAGGGAATTTCCAGGGTACTTAAGGATAACCGTTTGATAAAAATAACTTTTTTTGATAATGATATGGCTTATCAGGATTCTTTGGCTGCCCGTTCCGTCCTGTTGCCTCAATTAAATTTGACCGCAGTAAAAACTTACAACAGATACCAAAACAAAATGAAATTTGGTTCCCAGGAAGTGCCGACTTCTGATAAAGATCCTTTTTCTTTCGGCGTAGATGTTTACCAGACGTTATTCGATTTTGGTAAAAGCCTTTCACATTATCGTGCTTCAAAAGATTTATTTAAGGCGGCTAAAGCACATGCCGAAAGTGTTAAAAGGATCGCCACTCTTGAATTCATCGTGGCCTATTTTAATTTTCTGGAAACAGATAAAATGATTGCTGTGTATGAAAAAGAAGTGGATAGCCTTGCTTCCTATCTAAAAGATATGGAACGTCTTTATGAACAAGGAAGTGCGGTTAAAAATGATCTGTTGCCTACTCAGGTAAAGCTTGCTGACGCCAGACAAAAACTCATCAGCGCGCAAAATGAAAAAGAGATCACACGGGCGCGGTTAAATAATATTCTTGCTCTTCCATTAAGGGAAAATACTGAAGTACAGGATATACAGATGGACCCGCCGGAATTACCAGGAATGGAGTCTGCCTGGGTGATTTCACAGGCTCAAAGGCCGGAAATTGTTTTTTATGCCGAACAAATAAGCGCATCAATTTCGGCTGAAAGGGCAAAAGCAGTGGAAAATTTTCCCGTTCTTTTTGCCGAAGGAGGCTATACCCATACCCAGAATAAATATCAGGTGCATGAGGGGAATGCGTCGGCTGGTTTGGGGGTCAAGATGAATTTTTATGACGGAGGTACTGCGCGGGCGGAATTGTTAAAAGAGCGCTCGTGGCAAAAACAACTTAAAGAGCAAAAAGATAAGATTATTGAAGACATAAAGTTTGAAGTTGAAGACAGCTATTATAGTTTAAAGAATTCCTGTGAAAAAATAGCTGTTGCCAAAGATGTTATTGAACAGGCGGATGAGAATGTCCGCGTCTACCGGGTAAAATATATGTCCGGAAGCGCAACTGCAACGGATGTCCTTGAGGCGATAGCTCTTCAGACAACAGCTCAAACAAATTATTACAGCGCCGATTACGAGTTGAAGCGTAATTATGCCAAGCTTGAATACTCTATCGGTATGGATCTCATATCCATTTATGAAAAACCGGGAAAGGATACCAAATGAGCTTGCCGAAAACCAAAGTAAAAAAATTAATGATTTTTATCGCTGTAGGTATTTTAGCCGTGATTATGGGAGGGAGATATGTTATTAATAGTTTCAATGTGGTTGAGACTGATGACGCATACATAGAAGGAAGGATTTATCTTATTTCGCCTAAGATTCCCGGGACAGTAAAAGTGGTAAGAATTGAGGATAATCAGAAAGTAAAGAAAGGCGATCTTCTTATTGAAATCGATCCCATGGATTATGAGTTGAAAGTTAATGAGGTACAGGCGGGTTTAGATATGCGTAAGGCCTTATTTAATCAAGCCTCGCG
>JAQUMS010000092.1 GCA_028717985.1 Candidatus Omnitrophota bacterium | reverse complement strand
GATAAGAAACTATAGCCGTAAGATATACGTGTATGCGGGAATTATTGTGATTTGTTTTGTTTCCGTTTTTATCCGTATAGAATTAGTGCAGCGCGACCGCAATAAGGCTATTGTCAGTTTTGTTTCAGAATGGGAACATAACGGAAAGCCTGTGACCGTTGAAAAGGTCATGCCTAAGGATGTTCCCGTTTTTACGAAACTGAGTGTGCGCGGAGGGATAGATACAAGGGCCGCGGGGTTTGTTACCGGTGATATTAAGGATAACCTGAAAGAAGGGCAGGAAATTTTTTGTACTGATAAGAATCAATCATGCGGAAGGATTCTAACTATCGGCAGGGAATTAGATGCGGATACAGGTATGTTTTCCGTGGGAATAGAACTCAATGATGCTTTAGGCTTAGGAGAATTGGCGGTGGTTTTTGTGCGCACGAGTATATTAGCGAATGCGCTCGTAGTGCCCAATGAGATTTTAGATTTTTCTGAAGGGGAATATTATGTGTGGAAGGTCGAGAATGGAAAAGCCAAAAGAATTCAGGTGAAGATAGTATCCCGTAATGGGTATGGTTCGGTTATCGGCGAAGGAATTAATCCGGGAGATGTAATTGTTTTTAACGGCCGCAGTATATTATCGGAAAATGATAAAGTGCGGATTGTTTCTGATGCGTCGTCGCGGCGGATCGAGATTGAAGGCGGGCACCTATGATAGAATTTTTTGTAAAACATCGTGTTACTACCATCATGTTTGTTCTGGTATTTGTGGTTTTGGGTATATTCAGCTATTCCAAACTGCTGGTAGAGAAGACCCCCAAAATGGATTTTCCCATTGTTACGGTATCGGTAACGTATCCGGGCGCGACGCCGCTGGAAGTGGAAACCCTGGTAGTGAAAAAGATCGAAGATGTAGTTGCCGAGATTTCCGAGATCAAGAAAATCAAAAGCTGGGCGTATGAAAGCCTGGGTTATATTTCTATCGAGTTTTTGATCGAAGCCGACGTCAATGTTAAATCTATCGAAGTGAAGGATAAAGTCGACGCTATATTGAATGACCTTCCTGAAAATATAGAAAAACCCGTGATCGAGAAATTTGATCCTTTGCTCGTTCCGGTAATGGATCTGGTGCTTTCCAGCGATACTCTTAATGCCCGCGATCTCTACGAATATGCCGACAAGACCCTGAAAACAAAATTTTCTTCTATTGCCGGTGTTGCCAAGGTTGACATTTATGGCGGTAAAAAACGCCAGATCAACGTATGGCTTGACCCTATGCTGATGAAACAACATTATATCAGTATCGGGGAAGTAATCAACGCCATGCTGGTGAAAAATAAGAATATCCCCGCGGGAGTTTTAGAAAAAGGGTTTAATTCCCTGGGGGTCAGGTTTACCGGTGAGTTTGAAAGTATTGACGAGATCAGGCAGATGAGGATGGTTTCTTTAGACGGGGCAAGTTTTTATCTTAAAGATATTGCGGTGGTGGAAGACGGTTATAAAAAGATAGACTCGGCGGCGCGGTATAATGGCAAGGAAGTGGTAGGGCTTTCTATCAGTAAAGCCTCAGACGGCAATGCGGTGTCTATTGCCCAGGAAATGAGGCGCCGGCTGGATTCGTTCAGGGCAATTTTGCCCCGGGGGATGAAGCTGGATATCGCCACGGATACAACTACGTTTATAGTTAATGAAACCAATGATACGAAATGGAGTATTATTATCGGCCTTTTGCTTACCGCCGCGATCCTTTATTTATTCATGGGCAGGTGGGATAGTGCCGTTATCGCCTGCATTATTATTCCGACCTCGATCGTTTCAACGTTATTCCCGATGTGGGCCTCTAAATTTTCAATCAACATGTTGACCCTGCTTGCTCTTGCTTCTGTATTGGGCACTCTGATCTCAAACGCTATTGTCATCATCGAGAATGTATTGGTGCATCTTGACCGTTCCAATGATCCCGTTAAGGCGGCCATTGACGGTACTCAGGAAGTAGTCGTGCCTATTATTGCCGCTACCGGTACGAATCTGGTTGTTTTTATGCCGCTTTCCATGATGGGCGGGATCGTCGGGGTATTTATGAAGTCTTTCGGCCTGACCGTTGTTTATGCCACGCTTTTTTCTCTCCTGGCATCGTTTTGCCTGACGCCCATGATGTGTGCCGCGTTGCTCAAGCCTAAAACAGAAAAAAAATCGGGAGGGGGTTGGCATAATAGTTTTTTAGACGCACTGTGTGTTCCTCTTCATTGGGTGCGTAAAAGTATTGATATGAGCATGGAATTCATGAAGAAAGAATATAAGCATATTTTTGAACTCATCTTTCGGTATCCCAAAATGACCATTGTGGCCGTTATACTGGTATTTTTCGGGTCATTGATGGTGGTGCCGTATATTGAGAGTGATTTTACCCCGAAATCCGATGAGAATCAATTTACCATTAACATGGTTCTGCCGCAGGGTTCTACTATAGAACGGACCCTTGAGACCTGTAAACTGGTGGAAAGGTATCTGGATAATATCCCTGAGAAAAAGTCGTATTTGACCAATATCGGAACGAACGGGGTTGAGAATGCGAAGATCACCTTTGATCTGGTGCCGTTAAAAGACCGTAAGAGAAAAGACGTGGATATTATGGACGATCTTACCAGGTTTATCGCTACGATCCCTGATGTCGAGGTGAGTTATGATCGGGGTGTTTCTGCTGAGGCAGGAACGGGGGATGTTGCCATAGACCTGTTCGGCGTTGATTACGATACTATGATCCGGCTTTCGCAGGAGATGAAAGATTTAATGCAGCGCAGCGGATATTTTAAGAGCGTTATTTTGTCATACAAATATCCCCGCGATGAGATCCGTATGAAACCTCTGCAGGAGAAACTTGTTGAATACGGGGTCACTGCGATGTCTGTGGGATCGAGTTTTCGGGCGTCAGTGTACGGCGAAGATACCAATACCTATAAGGAAAAAGGAGAGGAATATAAGGTTAATATAGAGTTGAATGATGCGTATGCACAGGATTTTAATGACATAAAAGTAATGTCCATACTTTCACGTAAAGGGCTTATACCTCTGGATGAACTTGGCACGATAACGACTCATAAAGCCATTCCGACTATCCGTCACCGGGATCGGGTGAGGGTTATCCATCTCGATGGTTTTCTGGGTAAGAGCTCTCTGGGTATTGTCTCGGGGCTTCTGGATAAACAATTCAAATCCATGCATTTTCCGGAAGGATATGGGTATCGGTACGTAGGAAATTCGGAGAATATGAATGAGGCGAACCAGGAATTAGGTAAGGCATTTATACTTGCGGTTATTCTGACTTTTATGCTTTTGTGCGCACTCATGGATTCGCTGGTAGCGTATCCTTGGGCGATTATGGCGACCGTATTTACTTCCATCACAGGGATGATCTTAGGATTGTTCTTCCTGGGGCAGTCTATTAATATCGCTTCATTGATGGGTGTGGTTATGCTTGTGGGTATGGTGGTCAATAACGCGATCCTGCTTTTGGATTATACCTTGATTAAAATGAAGGAAGGCGTGCCGGTTAAGGAAGCGCTGTGGCTGGGGGCTTCGGAGAAATTCCGGGCGATTATGATGACTTCTATCGCGATTATCCTTGGTGTTGTGCCGCAGTTATGGTCTGTTATGAAAGTAAAACAGTCAATGGGCGCGGTAATGACAGGGGGGATGCTTGCTTCGATCCTGTTCACGTTTATTCTGGTTCCGGTGGTTTTTTGGTATTTAGAACGATTTGAAAGAAAAATTTTTAAACAAAAAAGTTCCTGATAAGCTTCCCGTAATTGTCGAGCGTGCCTTTGATACGATACCAAATGCTCAAAGGGGACTCGCATGCCGTATAAATATTTCCGAAGAACAACGCTGCCGTTTTAAAAGAATCCATTAAAAGACCCCTTTTTATTTGACAAGCGGGTAAAGTATGTGTTAAACTCGTATTGAGTGAGCACTCACTCAATACGGGAGATGGTATGCAGGAAACAATAATGATTGATATGCGCGAAAGGATTATAGAAGCCGCGATTACCGTTGCGGCGCGATGGGGATTTACTCAGGCAACCACCAAGGAGATCGCCCGGGAAGCGGGTTGTTCCGAGGGGATTATCTACCATTATTTTACCAGTAAACATGAGTTGTTTTTGGCGGTCATTAGAGAAAACGCGGAAGAGTTTTTCAGTCAGCTGAAGTTGGAAGTTAATGCAGGCGAAACCGCCGGGGAGAGGCTGGAAAGGATAATTGATTTTCATTTCCACTATTTCACAGGGAAAATACATATTTTTCAGATCCTTTTCGGAAAGACAGGGGATGCGATAGTTCCTTTTCCCTATGTGCTTAAAACTATTATTTTGCCTTACCAGCGGTTTATTGAGCGCGTTATCGTGCAAGGTATTCATTCAGATGAGTTCCATCAGCTTAATTCGAATGTCCTGTCTTCAAGCCTTCTGGGAATGATGCAATTCAATATCATTAAACTGCATTTTGGAGTTAAAGACAACACAGTAGATGAAATTAAGAATACGGTGAAGTATTTGATTTTTAAATCGCTCGTGAATAAAAAATCCTAAATACCCTATGAAAAAAAAGATAAGTTTACCGGTTTTATTTATGGCGTTTTTTTGCGGGATTCTCCACTGTTTTGCTGCCGTCCAGGAAACATCTTCTCAGTATAATCTTTCCGTAGATGAGGCAATAGCTGTTGCCTTCAAGAATAATAAGGATATACAGATTAGCGAACAGGAGATTGTCGCGGCTCACGCGGGCATAACGGACGCGCGAAGCGAATTTCTTCCCAAGCTGAACGCTCAGGCGGGTTACGTTCATACCGGGAGCGTTCTTAGTTTATCGCAGATTCAAAACACGAAAAAAGATCACGGTATTTTTACCGGATACCGCAATGATAATAAGGCCGGATTGACATTGGATCAGAATGTGTTTAACGGCGGAGCGAATACCGCTAATCTTAGGCAAAAACAGATCACTTTAAGAATTCAAGAGGAAACTTTACGAGCGCGTAAGCTTGATACCGAGTTTGAAGTAAAAAATATTTATTACGGTTTGCTTTTGGCCCATGAAACTGAAAGGATCGCGCATAATCTCCTTGATCAGGCCAAATCCCATTATGAAGATGTAAAGAATAAATATGAGCAAGGCACTGCTTCCCGTTTCGACCTATTGCAATCAGGCGTGCAGGTTTCCAAGTTAATGCCGGAGCTTATAAAAGCAAAGAATGCCGTGGATTTGTTAGACGCTGAATTAAAGAAGCTCCTGGGGTTGAAAATGAGGGTTTCGGTTGTGTTAAAAGACAGCTTTGTGTACAGCCCGGTAGAAATTAAAGAAAGCGAATTTTTGAAAATCGCATATCTTGAGAAACCCGAGATGAAGCTTATGGCTCTTGGAGTTGATGTGAACAAATGGTCAATAGAGATGGCGAAAGCAGGGCATAAGCCGCAGGTTAATGCCGCGCTTGGTTACAACTATCGGTCAAATGATATAGGAGATATGGTCAATAGCCGGCACAATAACTGGGACGCAGGGATCACGGTGAGCATTCCTGTTTTTGACGGGTTTTCCACGAAAGCGAAAGTTGAGGAAGCCAGGGCTCGGTATACACAGGCACAATTAGAAAAGGAAGATATGGGAGAGCAGATTGCCGTGGATATCAGGAAAGCCTGCCTTGACCTGAACAAGGCGCAGTCTGTTATTGATTCGCAGAAAGATAACATAGAGGAAGCTAAAGAAGCTTTAAAGATTGCCGAAGTCAGATTCGATAATGGCGAAGGTACTAATTTGGATGTTATGGACGCGCAGGTTTCATTAAGTCAGATTGAGAAAAATCTATCGGAAGGGATTTATGATTATTTTATGGCGGAGGCTTATTTAAACCGGGTCATGGGGCGAAGCCGTGTAGAAACCCGGCCATAATCTATTTTTTCCGTCGGGCAACGCCTGAGTACAAGGAGAACATTGATGAAAAAAATAAGTAAAGTTATTATTCCTCT
>JAQUMS010000091.1 GCA_028717985.1 Candidatus Omnitrophota bacterium | reverse complement strand
GTGTACATGAAAGAGCTGGAAATTCAGGGAGTGGGATTTAAAGCGCAGGTTCAAGGGAATAATTTGAATATGAACCTTGATTTTCTCATCCCGTTAATATTGCGGTCCCCGATGGGATCAAAGTAGAAACGCCTAAAGCCACATTTATTGTGATCAAAGGTATTGATAAGGAAAAAGTCGGTCAGCTTGCCGCGAATATCCGGTCAGTGTATCCGCCTGAGCCCTATAAAGGGAAAGGCATCAGATATGCGGGAGAACAGGTTAAACGCAAGGTTGGTAAAGCTCAGGCCACAGGCAAAGGTAAATAATTTTGAACCAATTGTAACAGGAATACTCAAGGCATATCTCTCATGAAAAATTCAAAACTCACTAAGCGGTTAGCAAGACACGAAAGAATCAGGAAAATAGTTCTCGGCACTGCAGATAAGCCCAGGCTTGTCGTGTATCGGAGCGCGAAAAATTTTTACGCGCAGGTCGTCGATGACATTAAACATGTGACACTTTTTTCCATGTCAACACAGACGCCGGGAGTAAAAGAAAAGGTCGTGTACGGCGGCAATGTGAAAGCAGCCGGGCATTTGGGGCAGGTATTCGCAGCCAAAGCTCAGGAAAAGGGCGTTAAAAAAGTTATTTTTGATCGTGCCGGGTATCTGTTTCACGGCAGAGTAAAAGCTTTTGCGGAGAGCGCGCGCAAGGCTGGTTTAGAGTTTTAGTTTTTAAACATTCGGGCTTTATCTGTCCATTGATTACTTTCGGTAATCATAAAAATCAAAACACATAACCATGCGGGAATTGAATATAGACCAACAATCGGAATTTGTAGAAAAAGTAGTGACTATTAACAGAATTACCAAAGTCACGAAGGGCGGGAAAAAACTTTCATTCAGCGCTCTGGTAGTTGTAGGAGACAGAAAAGGGCATGTCGGATATGCCCATGATAAAGCTAATGAAGTAGCTGATGCCATCCGGAAGTCGTTATCCCACGCTAAAAAAAATCTTACCGGAATTACTCTTCAGGGGTCAACTATCCCGCACGAAATAATCGGCCGTTTTGGGGCCGCGAAAGTTCTTTTAAAACCGGCATCGGAAGGTACCGGTGTTATTGCGGCGGGTCCCGTACGGGCGGTGTGTGATGCCTGCGGGATAAAGGATATTTTGACCAAATCACTTAACTCAAACAATCCTGTCAATGTCATCAAAGCCACTATGGATGCTTTAACCAATTTAAAAGCGGATAAAAAATGAAAAGAGAGCCTAAAATAATATCTGAGGCAAAGAAAATCCCGGAAGCTATTGCTACTTCAAAGTTAAACCTATTATCTGTTCCTCCCGGGGCCCGTCATAAGAAAAAGGTATTAGGGCGCGGTTCAAGTTCCGGCCACGGAAAAACGAGCTGCAGAGGCAGTAAAGGTCAGACTTCCCGTACCGGACATGATATGTACCTTGGTTTTGAAGGCGGACAGACTCCATTAATCAGACGGTTTCCGAAGCGCGGGTTTAACAGTAAATTTCCCACGGAATATCAGGTTATTAATTTAAAAGATATTGCCGGATTAAAATCAAAAAAAATCAATCTTGAATTGCTGGAAGAAAAAGGCTTGATCAAGAGTAAAAATAAACTGGTCAAGGTCCTCGGTGAGGGTGAAGTCACGTCCGCGCTGGTAATTCAGGCTCATGCATTTTCCAAACAGGCAATTGAAAAGATTCAAAAAGCAGGCGGACAAATTGAGGTTGTAAATGCTTAATGCTTTTGCGAATGCATTCAAGATCCCGGATTTAAAACGGCGTCTGTTAATTACCGGAATTTTGCTTATAGTATACCGGATCGGATGTTATATCCCCACCCCCGGTATTGACGCCGCGACATTGGCGGAGTTCTTTAACAGAATCGCGAAAACACAGGGCGGGGCGCTTTTGGGTATGATGAATATGTTTTCCGGAGGCGCCATGGAACGGCTTACCATTTTTGCACTTGGTATCATGCCGTATATCTCATCGTCCATTATACTTCAGCTTTTGACCGCCGTTGTTCCCGCTCTTGAGAAAATGGCTAAGGAAGGGCGGTCGGGATATGAAAAGATTAACCAATTTACCCGATATGGGACAGTGTTGTTGTCGATTGTCCAATCTTATTTTATCGCTCTTTGGCTTGAAAATCCCGCTCGGTTTGAAGGCCTCCAGATTGTGTTACAGCCGGGCTGGGGTTTCAGAATTTTGACCGTTTTAACGCTGACTACCGGTACAATTTTTATTATGTGGCTCGGCGAACAGATACAGGAAAAAGGTATTGGAAACGGGATATCATTAATTATTACTGCGGGTATTATTTCCCGCATTCCTACCGCGTTAAATCAGTTATGGGTTTTGCTTTCGCCTTTTTCTCCCGCACGCAGGCAAATTCAGCCGTTTACTCTTATTATTATGGCGGGATTGCTGGTGTTTGTCGTTCTCGCGGTTATTTTGATCACTCAGGCGCAAAGAAAAATTCCCGTACAATACGCCCGGCGTATTGTAGGAAGAAAAATCTACGGCGGGCAAGCGACGTATATTCCGATGAAAGTCGATACGTCCGGAGTTATCGCGATTATTTTCGCGCAGTCTATTATTTTGTTCCCGGCCACCATGGCTTCGTTTATTCCTAATCCTGCGTTTCAAAAATGGGCGGAAAACTTAGTCAGGGGACATTTGCTGTACACGGTTATTTACGCTCTTTTGATAATGTTCTTCTGCTATTTTTATACCGCGATTGTTTTTAATCCGGTTGATATATCTGATAATATGAAAAAATACGGTGGATTTATTCCCGGGATCCGTCCGGGGGCCTCTACCGCTCAATACCTGGACTTTATTATGACTCGGATCACTCTCGCGGGCGCGCTCTTTATAGCCTTTATTGCCATTTTTCCCGATTTTATAATGGCCTGGCTAAAAGTCCCTTACTCGGTGGCGTCGTTTTTCGGCGGCACAGGAATTCTTATCATTGTCGGTGTTATGCTTGATACAATTAAACAAATTGAATCTCATTTGGTGATGCATAATTACGAAGGTTTTATGAAAACAGGAAGAATTAAAGGCAGAAGATAACGGGCGAAAGGAAAATCTCCATGAGGATACTATTGTTAGGCGCTCCTGGCGCCGGTAAAGGGACTCAGGCAAAAGAATTAGCCAAGAAATTGCGGTTACCGCATATTTCTACAGGAGACCTGCTTCGTCAAAATGTAGCTTCCGGGACACCGTTAGGATTACAAGCCAAAGATTTCATGAATAAAGGGGCGCTTGTGCCGGATGAGTTAGTGAATAAAATGCTGACGGAACGTTTTAAAGCCGCTGATGTCGCCCCCGGTTTTATTCTTGACGGGTATCCCCGGAATTTAAACCAGGCTAAATCTTTGGATGATATCCTGAAAAAAAACTCTATGAGTATTGATCTGGTTGTTTATCTTGAAGCCTCAGAAACTATTATCGTTCAAAGAATATGCGGCAGGCTTGTGTGCAGTAAATGCGGGGCGAATTTCCACAAGACAAATATGCCCCCGAAAACCGAGATGACCTGTGATCATTGCGGCGGAAGCTTGTATCAAAGAAGCGACGATAAAGAAGAAACAATTAAACAGCGGCTTACTGTTTATAAAAATGAGGTTTCGTCATTGATCGACTATTACAGCCGATCGAATAAATTAGAGCGTATACCAGCGGATGATGACGCGCCTGTGGTATTAGAGAGTATCATTCGGTTGGTTTCGCGGAATAATGATCCCACTAAAGTCTGAGCGAGAAATAGAGACGATGAATACTGCCGGTAAAATTCTCTCCGGTATTATTCAAAAACTGCGGGATGCAGTCGCGGCAGGAGTTACAACAGCGGAAATTGAAAGCGCCGCGGAACGGCTGATGAGGGAAGAAAAGGTAGTATCCGCCTTTAAAGGGTATAGAGGTTATCCGGGACAAATCTGCACTTCAATAAACGAAGAAATTGTCCATGGTATTCCCGGCGGCAGGATCCTGAAAGAAGGGGATATAATCAGCCTGGACGTTGGGATTAAATATAAAGGATTTTACTCCGACGCCGCGGTCACAGTTCCTGTCGGTGTTGTGTCGGGAACTGTTAAAAAACTTTTGGAAGTTACTCAGGTTTCCCTTGAAAAAGGGATAGAGTTGGCACAGCCCGGAAATCATTTATTCGATATTTCTCACGCTATTCAGGTTTATGTTGAGGCAAACGGGTTTTCGGTGGTTCGTGATTTTGTTGGACATGGAATTGGCACAAAATTGCATGAAGATCCCGAAATACCCAATTATGGGGTTCCTCATACCGGAGAAATTTTAAAACCGGGAATGGTTTTAGCAATAGAACCGATGGTGACACAGGGGACCTGTGAATGCCGGATTTTATCAGATGGTTGGACCGCGATAACCAAAGACGGGAAATATTCAGCTCATTTTGAACATTCCGTCGCTATAACGGAAAACGGTCCGGAAGTATTAACCGCGTAAAGAAAACTATGTCTAAAGAAGATCTGATAGAAACTGAAGGTAAAGTAATTGAGGCATTGCCGAATGCGATGTTTCGCGTTGAACTTGATAATGGACATGTGGTTTTAGCGCATGTCTCGGGAAAAATGAGAATGAATTTCATTAGAATTCTGCCCGGAGATAGAGTCAAACTGGAATTAACACCGTATGATTTAACTCGAGGCAGAATTACATTTAGAATAAAATAAACCTGCGCCGCGTGTACTGTATCCGGCGAAATATGAACGGAATTATCAATGAAAGTAAAAGCATCTGTACGAAAAATCTGTGATAAATGTAAAATAATTAAACGACGCGGTATTATCCGGGTTATTTGCTCCAATACGAAACATAAGCAAAGACAGGGATAGTCCACAGGGAAAACAACCCATATCCTTGTATAGGAGGGTGAAAGTTTTCCTGGCCTTTTTCCCGGAGCATCAAAAAGCCGTCTACGGGAAAAAGATTTCTTATTAGGAGGAGACACGTGCCGAGAATTATGGGTGTTGATTTGCCGAAACAAAAAAGGATTGACGTTGCGTTGACGTATTTATACGGCATAGGGAAATTTCTTTCAATGCAGGTATTGAAAGAGGCCCAGATAGAACCCACGAAACGCGCCAAAGACCTGACTGAAGAAGAAGTGTTTCGTATTACCAATGTCCTTCAGAAAAGCAGTTTCAGGGTTGAAGGGGACCTTCGCCGTGAAATTTCACAGAATATTAAACGGTTGGTCGATATAGGTTCCTGGCGTGGTTCCCGTCATAAAAAGGGATTGCCGTGCAGGGGACAGAGGACCAAGACCAATGCGAGAACCAGGAAAGGGCCGCGTAAAGGCGGTTTGGCAATTATAAAAAAATAATGAGAGGTATGAATAATGACTGAAACTACTAAAAAGAAAAAACTGGCAAAGGGCATTACCTCCGGGATAGCTCATGTTCTTGCGAGCTTCAATAACACGACAATTTCTATTACCGATAAACAGGGTAATGTTATTTCCTGGTCAACTCCGGGTGTTGTAGGATACAGTGGTTCAAAAAAAGCTACTCCGTTTGCCGCTCAGATTGCCGCTACAGACGCGGCCCGTAAGGCAAAAGAAGCCGGTATTAAGGAATTGGAAGTATTTGTGAAAGGTCCTGGACCAGGGAGGGAGTCATCAATTAGGGCTTTACAGGCCGCGGGAATTACTATAACCGCAATCCGCGATGTGACACCGATTCCTCATAATGGGTGCAGGCCGAAGAAAAAGAGAAGAGTATAAGGTACGTTTATAATTCTATCTGGGCAGGTATCAACGCTCAGCTTAAAGCAGAACGGAGAGAAATACGATGGCACGATATACGGGAGCAGTTTGCAGATTATGCAGACGGGAACAGGTAAAATTATTTTTAAAAGGGCCGCGGTGTAATACCGGCAAATGCGCTATAGAAAAAAGGCCTTTTGCTCCGGGTCAGCATGGTCCGAACAAAACAAAGTCCAAGCTTTCCAACTATGGAAAACAGCTG
>JAQUMS010000090.1 GCA_028717985.1 Candidatus Omnitrophota bacterium | reverse complement strand
GGCGTCAAATAGGCTTGTCGATAGCCAGCCTAAGGCGAACGTAACCGCGAAAAAATCTCCCTGCCGGTAAAAACCGAAACCCACGATAACCGGCACCGCCAATTGGGCTATCGTGCCCCCTGCCACGCCCATAAACATACCAAACAGATTAAAAATAAAATGCCCCAATTCATGGATCCCGAGAGTTACACCGGAAAAAACACTGCCGTATAACGGGTCCTTAAGATACCGAAAAAGAATATAGGCGAAAAAAATTAAAACGGGCAAACGGATAAAATAATTTTTTCCCTTACATTTATCCCGGACGTTATCTAAAAATTCAGTAAAACAGATCAAATGATGCTCCACCCGCTCGCAGAGAAATTAAAAAAGATACCACCCTTCACAACTCCAGGGAATTTAATAACTTGTATTAATTATAACATTTTTTCCCGTTCATGTCAGGAGGAAAATTATTCCCATTAATATTGATTTTTAAGGTTATTGAAGAACTATGGCTGAACAAAATAATTACGGCTGGAATAAACGTGTGGTGGAGCTGGGGGGAGTCGAACCCCCGACCCCTTCGTTGCGAACGAAGTGCTCTCCCAACTGAGCTACAGCCCCATACGAAGTATACAAGAGTGCGAAATGCTACCCTTGCGCGCAAATTTTTTTGGAGGGCACATATTTATAAAAACACCCGTTAAACTATCCTCTATCATACCTTGTAACGCTGACCAACGGAATTTATCGAGAACGTTCAGTTTGTAGACACCGACGGCATTGAAACCCGGCTATGCATTGTAACACGAGGGTTATCTAAAAAACCGCAGGGGCTGGTGGTCTTAACACGTTTAGGATCCCAGCACGAGGTAATTTCAAACGTCACATAATTATTTGTAATGACAGGACCAAAACCCGACATATCTATACACGAACTCAATACTTCATAATTAGCGGGATTCCCGCTGAAATCGGGATAATACCGTATTTCATAATTCGGGCTTCCTCTGTACGAAAAAGCTATTTGCCGGTCTGTAGGTGAAGAATCTCTCAGTCCGTTCTGATTTTGATCAACCCAGAAAGCGATTGCCGGATCAGTACCTATCGATATCATGCTCGCGGGAGGATTCTGCTGGTCCCCTATCGCCCTGGTTAACTCTTTTGCCATAAATTCAATAACATACGCGGCTTCATTCTGAGTTTTAACCCTCCGGTCAGTCGCTATAACGTGACGACGGCTAAACATATCCATGCCATTAAAACTAAGAATAACAACCGTCATGATCACAATGGCAATTAATAATTCAATAAGAGTAACGGCTTTATTCTGTCGGCTCATTCCAGGAAATGATAACTTTTACCCGGCGGACATCGGTACTGCCGGGAGCATCGGTTATTTGATATGCACGAGTATACGCTATATCGTTCGGAGATACAGGGAGAACAGACAATAACGGGTCACTCTCACAGGCAGCCCCATTTTTAGTACCCAGGCAATTCGAATTCCAGGTATCCTGCCGCACAAGGTCCTGCATAGGAGTTAAATAATAACGCCCTAACTCTCCGGCGGTCATCACGGAACGGCTATGGAGCGTATGCTTTCTTCCCGCTATAAAAACTCCAACCATCCCGCTCACGATCAACATGAGAATCACAAGAGAAACAAGATTTTCCAGTAACGTAACCGCTTTCGCGTTCATATGTCGCATAAAAAATTCGGGGACACCTCTTCGCGGACATGAGTATTTCATTTCGAGTCTTTTTTCTCAATATTAAAGAGAAATCACACTCAACAAAAAAACAAGCTCGTATCCGCTCTCAAGGTGTCCCTTAATTTATGAGCAGCCAGTTCCCGTGCAGGTTGGTTCATCTCCCCCAATCTGCAAAGTCCACGTTCTTGCACCACCGGAGCGAACCGCAACCCCTCGTCCAGTCGAATCAACCGTATAATTCCATTTCATAGAAGCAGCAGGAAGAGACAACTTTAAATTGCTGTTTATCTCAGTAATATCTGATGAATTTCCGGTCGACGGATAGTAGAGCGGGTTAAACTCCATATGGTAAATTTTCTGGGCCGCCTGGATTAATTTCAAATTAGCTTTTGCTTCTTTGTCAAGCGACTGCTCTTTAATTCCTGAATATTTAACCAAACCAAGCATAGCAATGATAGTAACAATCACCACTACTACTATTACTTCGGTTAAAGAGAAGCCTTTTTCCCGCATTTTACCACCAGCCTTTAGGATCGCTGTCTCCAACGCCGTCAACTGTTAATGATAAAGTATAGCAGCTTGTCCCCGAACACTGTGGGCCTTTTCCGCCCGCTGAACAACGGATAGCGCTTGCGGCCCCTGTGGTACCGTCAATAGCATAATGATAATAAAATTTTGTGTCGCAATTCGTGGTCGGCAGGTTCAAAACAGTGTTAAGATACGCCGCGTCCGGATAAACGCTGTTTTCTTCAAAATACGTCATTGCCATGGTCCTGATAGTAGAAAGATTGGTCTTTGCTTCAGCTTGTCTTCCTTTTTCAATAACACGCATGTACTGCACAAACCCTAAAGTGGCGATAATACCGATAATGATTAAAACAACGATGATTTCCAAAAGCGTAAAACCTTTCTTCATTTCATCCTCCCTTTGTATTTTAGGATATGGTTCAATTTTTCCTATGGTAGACAGGTTCAACCTGTATTGATATATAAAATAGAGCGAATTATAAATCCTGATTTAATTGTATTATATGAATTTTGGGTTGTCAATACCTTAAAAAATTTTTTACTGCATTTATGGGCTACACGCGACCGAGAAATGCATCACCTCCCTCCGGCACTACCGATCTGGCTGATCTGAAAAATTGGAAGGAACATACCGACAACCATAACACCGATAACAACACCCATGAAAATAAGCATTATCGGTTCAAACATAGAAACAAACCGGGTAAGAAAAGTTTCAACATAACTCTGATAAAACGCGTTCACCTTTTTTAACATCGGAGCCAATTCACCGATTTCCTCTCCAATGGCCACCATTTGAACTACCATCGGTTCAAAAAAACCGCTTTTTTCCAAAGGCTGATTTAAGGTTTTCCCCTGGCGGACATCTTCTTTTACCTGGCGGATAATATCCCCCATAACCATATTTCCCACGCTTTGTTCCGCGATCTCAAGCGAATATAAAATAGGAACACCACTCTCCAGAAGGGTCGCCATCTCCGAAGAGAATCTTTCCACAACCAGGGCGCGGAAAAACTCCCCGAACACGGGAAGTTTGAATTTAAATTTTTCGTATTTTTTCTGTCCGTCCCGTGTCGCTATATAGCGTTTCAAAGTAAAGCCGCTGACTATGCAAAATCCCATGACGGCTATACCGAATTTCCGGATAAATTCGCTGATATGAATCAGTATCCTGGTCAAAAGCGGCAATTCGATATTAAACCCTTTAAACAATTCTCCGAAGGTAGGAATGATTTTAATCGTTAAAAATAATAGTGCGCCGGTTCCCGCGAGCAAGAGTATGATAGGATAAATAAGGCTTGAAATTATTTTTTTCCTGAACTCGGCATTACGCTCAAGATATGTCGCGAGCCTGTCCAAAACAACGGCAATATTACCTGACGCCTCACCGCTCTCGACCAGATTCACCCATAGATCAGAAAACACGGTAGGATGTTTCGACATTGCTTCATGCAAACTTAAACCCGCTTCCATCTGTTTCTCAATATTTTTCAAAACGATAAAGAATTTACGGCTGCTGACCTGCTGAGAGATAATATCAAGGCTTTTAAGGATAGTAACGCCTGCGCCCAGAAGGGTGGCGAGCTGGCGGCAAAATAATACAAGATCGTCGCTGTGGATCCCGTAATGTTTACGTTTAAATTCCGGCCTGACGATATTCTGCGTTTTTGAATCCGCCGACTCCTTACTTTCAACGCTAATACTCACAACCAACAGGTCTTTTGCCTGAAGGCGCCCGATCAATTCTTCCTGGTTAGGCGACTCTTCCGTGCCGGAAACTTTCTGTCCGGAACTATCCCTGGCTATATATTGAAATCGTGGCATACAGACTCCTGGAGTTTAATCCATTCCCATTGCGATCGAAAGGGCCTCTTCCAAAGATGTAGTCCCATCCTCGACTTTTTTCAACGCGACTTCGTATAACGTCATCATTCCTGTCGCTCGGGCAATTTCGCGTATTTTCTGAAACGTAGCCTTTTGGCTTATTAATTCACGGATTTCCTGGTTAACCACCATGACCTCGGAGATACAAATACGGCCCTTATACCCAATCTGATTGCATTTTGAACACCCTTTAGGCCGGTAAATCAAATCCGCTTTCATTTTAATATTACCCAGTTGTTCACTGCTGGGCTCATACGCTTCTTTACAATCAGGACATAATTTCCTGATAAGCCTCTGGCCCACAACACATAATAAAGACGGAGTAATTAAATACGGCTCGATTCCAATATCCATAAGGCGGTTAATTGCCGAAGGGGCATCATTGGTATGCAGTGTGCTCAAAACCAAATGCCCTGTTAAAGCCGAGCGCACGCAGATTTCCGCGGTCTCAAGGTCACGGACCTCTCCGACAAGCATAACGTCGGGGTCCTGACGAAGAAAACTCCGCAGGGCGGAAGCAAACGTCAAGCCGATTTCAGGCTTGATCTGGACCTGATTCACCCCGTCGAGTTTATATTCAACGGGATCCTCAACGGTAACGATATTTTTAGTTGAACTTTTTATTTCACTCAGGATAGCGTATAACGTCGTAGTTTTACCGCTTCCGGTAGGACCTGTTAAAAAAACAAGCCCAAAAGGCGCGTTAACGTTTTTCCGGATCAACTCAAGCTGACGGGATTCAAACCCCAGTTGATTAAGATCAAGCAAAACATGACTTCTGTCAAGAATTCTCAAAACAACCTTTTCTCCGTGAATGGTAGGAACAGTTGAAACTCTCAAATCTATAGGACGGTTATCAATTTTAACCAGAATGGCCCCATCCTGAGGCAGACGTTTTTCCGCAATATCCAGTTTAGCGAGGATTTTAATACGGGAAATAATCGCCAGATGTAAATGTTTAGCCGGAGGAGGAATTTCATACAATTTTCCGTCAATACGGTACCTGAGGGAAATTCTTTCTTTAAACGGCTCTATATGGATATCGGAAGCACCCTCATTAATCGCCTGACGGATAATCAAATCAACAAGCTTAACAACCGGGGCTTCTTCAGCGCGCGCGATTAATTTATCAAGACTGAGTTCTTCCTCAATTCCTTCCCGCTCTTCGCTGGTGACCATAGACAAATCATAGGACGCGTCCACGGCCTCTTTAAGCATCGCTGATTTCCCGTAAAACTCATCAATACCTTTGACGATATCTCCCCGGGTCGCCAAAACAGGATTAATTTCGCATCCCGTCAGTTTTTTAAGGTTATCTATCAATAAAAGGTCAAGGGGATCGGCCATAGCCACTGTAAAAACCGACATGTTCCGTGATAACGGTAAAACAAGATTTTTTAAGGCGAAATCATGAGAAATGAATTTTTCCAGATTCTGGTTTATAACCGATTTCAGCATCCCGTTACTGAATGAATAAAACGGTATTTCAAGTTGACGCGCCAACGCCTGCATCATCGCGTTTTCCTGGACAATTTCCGACTTAATAAGTATTTCACCCAAACGGCCACCTTCTTTCTTCTGAATCTCAATGGCTTTTTTGAGCTGTTCGTCGGAAATAATCCCTTCTTTAATTAATACTTCCCCTAATCGCAGGTATTTTTCGCGTGCCATAGATTTTACACCTGGTTATTATTTAATCCTGTCAAAACTGTTAAGACTTGCATTAATAGCGGATTGCCTGCTTCTTTCCCCTGTTACCGTATCCTGCTCCCGGTCAGTTAGAACTTGTGTATTTTTAAAACGGGCATACTCCGTATTACTCTTTAACACATGCGGAGTAATGAAGATCAATAATTCTCTTTCAGTATCCTTGCTTTTATCCTTATGCCTGAACATGGCACCTATAATCGGCATATTTCCCA
>JAQUMS010000089.1 GCA_028717985.1 Candidatus Omnitrophota bacterium | reverse complement strand
TAAAATATAATCCCCGGTTTTTTAAGAATAAGAAAATTGATATACTGGATTGGAGAAACTATGGTAAGAATTATACTTAGTGCCTTCGTTATTTTTTGCCTATGTCCGTTTGTTCCCGTCGAGTGCCGTACCGTTGATCAGGAGCAGTATATCGTATATGTCCCTGAAGGATATTCTCAACCGGATCCACGCCCGCTTATTCTTGTGTTTTCTCCGGGAGGGGATGCTTCCGGCATGATTACGACATGGCAGCCGGTTGCGGATAGGTACGCATGGTTTGTTCTGGCTTCAAAACAATTCCGGAATAATCAGGATACTGCTCCTATTATAACCGAGCTTGTTGAGGTTGTGCGAAAGCTCCCGGAACAATTTCCTGTTGATAAGACACGGGTCGCCGCTTCGGGTTTTTCCGGCGGTGCTATGTTTTCTCACTCATTGTCATTTATGTATCCTGATATTATTTCTACGGTTGTTGCCAATACAGGTAAGATTGATGATATATATATACAGAGGAAAGCGGAATACCCGAAAAATAAACGCGTCGTTTTTCTTGCAAGTCCAGCTGATTTCAGATACGATGAGATGAAACGGGACCGGCAACTGCTTACAAGCCTCGGATGGAAGACGAAATGGATAGAATTTCCAGATGGGCATACGATAGCGCCGGAATCGTCATATATGGAAGCGGCCGCGTGGCTTACGGAAGAATGGGGAGAATAGGTTAATTTTACAGTTGCATAAAACTGGTGTTGCTATATAATAATACACAGTAATTTGTTTTACCCGTATCATAGGCGTTCACTAAGTTTCATAAAGTGTCTGCTTATTACTCCTGCAGTAAAGCACTGCGCAGATTTCGCAAGAAATCTGCTTGTAACTGCCGGAGTTAATTCTCCCGCTGACGATTTAGTAGCGGGCTCATTAAGGAATATCCCTTGCCTGAACATCTCCGAAAATCTCTTTGATATTTTCGGGATAGGCTTCGGGATTAATTCACAGACGTCCGTCAGAAGACGGACTACAACTTACGCTCACTTACTGTGTTCGTTCCGTAAGTTGTCTGTTCATTAAGGAATAAACTACTCCGTTCGTTAAGCACCGCGTAGATTTCTTCCGAAATCTACTTGTAACTTACCGGAGTTAATTCGCAGACGCCCCGCCAAAGAACCAATGGCGGGCTATACTTTATGTTCCATAAAGTATCTGCTCATTAAGGAATGGCTGCTCCTGCAGTAAAGCACTGCGCAGATTTCATAGGAAATCTGCTTGTAACTGCCGGAGTTAATTCACACAGTGACTTATGTTCACTCACATTGTTCGTTCCATAAGTCACGTGTTCATTAAGGAGGAATACATGCAGCAGGAAAGAAGAAAAAGAGCGTTAGGCAGGATACAGTATACTCTCCGTTTCCTTAATGTTTCATTAATCTGCGCGATAGTTTTTATTATTTTGGCGTTTTATGCTTTGGGTAAACTTGTTACTGATTCTCAGTATTCGATGGTATGGAGAATAAACCTTATTATATTCCAACTTAGTTTTACCGCTGTTATTTTCGCGCTACTTATCGGTATGTTTCTTTTGCTTCACCGAAGCCTCGGCGCGATGCCTCGCATTGAAGAGATTCTTGACAGAGTGCTTAAAGGTGATTCCTCCCTGCGCGTTACAATCCGTAAAGAGGATATTATGCATTCATTTGTTGAGAAACTCAATAAAGTCCTTGATCAATTGGAACAAAAAAACAAGAAGTAGTTTAGTTGTTTAAGCTGTCGGGCAGGTTTTTAAAGCGTTTATTTAGAACTTTCCGGATTTGCTTCTGTTCGCACGCATGTGATCAGCGCTTCCACTACCGCGGGATCGTAACGGACATTGATATATTTTTGCAGTTCATTAATTGCGGTTTCAAGAGGCAGCTTTTTTCGGTAGGGCCTGTCGCTTGTCATTGCGTCAAATGCATCTGCAACAGTCAGGATTTTTGTTTCAATAGTTATTTTTTCTCCCGCGACTTTATCGGGATACCCCATTCCATTCAGCCATTCATGATGGTGCCTGACCGGTTCCTTCAGGCGTGATAATCCCCGCAAAGGCAAAATAATTCCTTCGCCTATAACAGGGTGTTGTTTCATAATTTCCATCTCATATTCGTTGAGAGGCCCGGGTTTTCTGAGGATATCGTCACTTATTCCTATTTTTCCTACATCGTGGAGTAACGCGGCGTCTTTGATTGTTTTGATTTGTTCTTCGCTGAGCCCCAGCGTGCGAGCGATTTTTACCGAATATTCTCCCACGCGGTCTGAATGGCCACGGCTGTATAAGTCGCGCGCTTCAACCGCCATCGCCAGGGCACTGATTGTTTCAAGATACGTTTTCTGGGCGTCGGAATTAAGCCGTGCATTTTCTATGGCAAGAGCGATTTGAGTTGAAATATTCGAAACTACAAATAATTCGTCTTCATCAAAATTGACTTTCCGTTTTGGGCTGCTGATTGATAAGACGCCTAAAACTTTATTTTGAAAAATAAGCGGCACACAGATAAGCGGCGGCTGGAACGGATTATCTTTTGTCTCTGCCGGAATGGAAGATTCTTTCGTAATGCGGGGGATCAGGAGGGGTTTCTGTTGTTTGACAACCCATCCAGCCATTTCAGTATCCGCCGCTATTGATTTTATTTTTGAATAGTCGGAATTCTCCAGTCCGAATGAACTTTCCACGATAAGGTTGGAATCTTTTTCTTGCGTGAGCAACAACAAGCCTGTTTCCGCGTTGATCGCGCCGACCGTTGTTTTAAGGATTAGATTCAAAAAAGCGTTTATGTTTTCGGAAGAAGCCGCTCCGCTCGCTACGGCTGTTAAAACTTCCTGGAGCATTCCTTTCGATTTTTCCATTTCCGTAATTGTCGATTCCAGTTTTTGTACTACTTCATTAAAAGATCTGGCAATCTGGGCAATTTCGTTATCGCCGGCGGTTTTGATGCCGATTTGTTTGGGTACTCCGCTTTTCAAAACCGACTTTACTTCGTCAGTCATTTTATTTAAATTCCCGAGGCTTGATCTCATTCCTATAAAGCCTATAAACGAAAAAACCCCAACCAGCAGGACTGTCCAAAGAAAAAAATTAATATCAATTTGGAGCGCGCCTCGAAAATAGAAAATAAAGAAGAGTGCCGTGAGGATAACAAGAGGAAAGAGGGACATGAAGGAAAACAAGACCGAAAATTTTCTGATTACTGAAGCATCTTCGATTGATTTAATTTTAATGGCAGACATAATAACCCCCATGATTTGAAACAATTATAATATTAGTTAAATTAAAAGTCAATCACGTTTAAATAAAACGCACCGTGTGGTTACGGTTATCGAGCGGTTTTCAAGGTGGGAAGGCAGTACTTTCTAAAAAATTTAATTTATTTTAAATTTTGCGGTATGGGAAATATTGATGGATTGCATGGGGTGTCTTTATTTTTTATGAAGCATAAGTATTTGATAATAAATAACTTTATGCTATGTTTAAAATAAAGTGGATTGGGGTTTTTCTGGTGATTTGGTTTAAAAATAACAGCACAATATGGTGATAAACAGTATTTTAACGGATTATCGGGTAAAAATAGACAGCATCCGTATATGGGAGCTTTTATCAGGTCATAAAAAACCACAGGCGCAATTTTCATGAAAAATGGCGTTTTCTTGACGAGAAAACGCCTAAATAAATCTTGACAGAGCGTACTATTTAAGAGAAAATACTGCAAAAGCAATAATTCAATTAATTATAAAAATTCTACAGGAGGTGATTCATTTGAAAATCAGAACAAAATTGATTTCAATGGGTATCCTCGTTTCAGTCCTTCCCGTATTTGTTGTCAGCGGTCTCATCCTTTCTGAAAAATGGCGGTTAAGCGAAAAACTCGGCAGAGATTTGCAAACCGATGTTCAAAGCCAATTAACAGGTGTTGCTAAAGATATACAGGTGATGTGCCAGGCTCAGCATGAGTCAATACAAAAACAACTGAGCCGGGGGATGCTTATCGCAAATGATCTTTTGAAAACCAAGGGCGGTGTTTCTCTGTCCTCCGATATGATATCCTGGACCGCAAAGAATCAGCTCACCCAGAATACTATGTCCGTAACGCTGCCTAAAATGATGATCGGTGATTCGGCTATTGAATATAACGCGGATCCAAATGTGTATAGCCCCATTGTTGATGAAGTAACTAAATATATAGGCGGGGCGTGCACAATCTTTCAAAAAATGAACTCCAGCGGGGATATGCTTCGGGTGGCGACTAATGTTATGAAAGACAATCAGCGTGCCATAGGAACGTATATTCCCGCGTTTAATTCCGACGGAGCGGATAATCCTATTATCGCTTCTATCCTGGCGGGTAAATCATATTCCGGGCGTGCTTTTGTGGTTGACCAGTGGTATATTGCCCAGTATGAACCGATAAAGAATTCGAACGGAGAAATAGTGGGCATGTTTTTTGTCGGAGTAAAACAAGATGATTTGTCTTCCGTGCGTAAAGCGGTTATTTCCATGAAAATAAAAAATTCCGGATATGTGTATATTTTAGGAGGAACAGGTGATTGGAAAGGGCATTATATAATTTCAAAAAACGGGGAACGTGACGGAGAGGATATATATGAGGCCGTGGATTCCTCGGGTAAACCTTTTATTAAGGAGATTGTTGACCAGGCTGTTCAATTGAAAGATGGTGAAGTCCTTTTTAAACGTTACCCGTGGCAGAATCCCGGAGAGACAATATCAAGATTTAAAATTGCCGGCGTGGTATATTTTGAGCCATGGGATTGGGTCATTGCGGCTTCTTCATATGAGGACGATTTTCTTGACGGGCAAAAGAAGGTACTTGCTACTATCAGCGGTCTTCTGGTTTTTCTTTTAGCCGGCGGCCTTATCGCGTCGGTTTGCGCGGTTTTTATATCTATCAGTATTTCTTTGGGTATATCCCGTCCGTTAAATAGAATGTGTGAAGTGGCGAATAAAATGGCCATGGGAGATATCGAGCAGGAAATAACCTACCGCGGGAATGATGAATTCGGTGATTTGGCTTTTTCTTTTTCTAAAATGATCCAAAGCCTTCGGGATATTATTTCGCAGGTGCGCTTAACATCGGAAAAAGTCGTGAGCTCTGCAGAAGAAATGTCTTCAACTACTGAAGAAATGAATGCCTCCACGGAAGAAATTGCTGCGGCTATTAATCAGGTCAGCAAAGGAGTGAGCAGTCAGGCTTCTCAGATGCAAAAATCGTTTGAAGTCATGAAGCAGTCCGCTGACAGTTTGCGTCAGGTCGTCTCCAACGCTCAAACCGCCAGCCGAGCTGTCGGGCAGACAAGTTCCCGCGCGGAATCCGGCCGTTCGGTTGCCAATGACGCGGTAGAACGCATTGAGCGGCTTACTAAAACCGTTCTTGAAACTTCGAAAGTAATTCAAGAACTCGGACAAATGTCTAATCAGATCGGCGAGATCACGGGAACGATTAATTCTATTGCCGATCAGACTAATCTTCTCGCGTTAAACGCCGCAATAGAAGCGGCCCGCGCCGGAGAAGCCGGCCGGGGGTTCGCGGTGGTTGCGGAAGAAGTCCGCAAACTTGCCGAAGGGTCAGCCGATGCGGTGCGTAAAATTGGAGGATTGATCAAATTCATACAGACTGAAACTCGTCGGGCTGTTGAAGCGATTGAAGTTAGTTCCAAAGAAGCGCAGGAAGGCAAAACGCAAGTAACTAAGATTGCCGAGCTATTAGTCGAAATCAGCAAGGCGGCACAGCAGTCGGTGAGTCTGGCGAATGAGATTGCCACAACGGGTCAGGAACGTGTACTTGAAGTAGAACGGGTTGTGCAGGTTATTAATGAAGTTTCAAAAATTTCCAAAGAATCCGCGGCCTCTGTCCAGGGGGTTTCTTCCAGTACCGAAGAGCAAACAGCGTCTATGCAGGAGATGACCGCATCCGCTCAAGAGCTTGCCCGTATGGCGATGGCTTTGCGCGATTCCGTTGGGAAATTTAAGATAAACTCTGGTGAATCTAAAACAAAATAAAAAAACAGTTTATAATCCCGGG
>JAQUMS010000088.1 GCA_028717985.1 Candidatus Omnitrophota bacterium | reverse complement strand
AGCATATATGAATACGGGAATTCAGCGCAGCGGTTCGACGCCGTTTGGGACTAATACCACAACTACGCCGTTATCACAGAACAATTTTGGAAATCCCCGGCCTAAAAAACCTATGCCGGAAATTATGCTCGCTCATGGGATTCCCTATGTCGCTACGGCTAGTGTTGGTTATCCTCAGGATCTACAGCGTAAAGTTAAAAAAGCCCTTTCAATTAAAGGCCCGAAATATATGCAGATCCATGTTCCGTGTCCTTTGGGCTGGAGGCATGAATCGAGCGCGACCTTAGATGTCGCGAAAACAGCTGTAGAAACAGGATTATTCCCTCTTTTCGAATATGAAAACGGGAAATTAATTTCTGTGCGTAAGATCCAGCAGAAGCCGGTTGTTGAATATCTGAAAGCCCAGGGGAGATTCAAACATTTAGTTAACAATCCCCAGGAGATTGAAAAAATCCAGGTAATCGCTGATACTAATATACAGAAATATGGTCTTAAGGCGGAAATCGGAACTCCCGCGCCAAAAACAGAAAATACAGCACAATAATCAGGAGGTAGTATCATGGCTAAAATTACTGTGGATGCCGACACTTGTGTAGGATGCGGTTTGTGCGAACAAACATGCCCGGAAGTTTTTAAAGTTGAGAGCGATGGGATTGCTCATGTTAAATCCCAATCATGTTCAAGTTGTAATGTTTCTGATCTGGTTGATCAATGTCCCGTAAGCGCGATTAAAATCGGCTAATTCGTTAGTTTTAGAATAAATAAAAAACCCTTCTCTTTGGAGAAGGGTTTTTTATTTGTTTTTTTGATCTTTAGCCGCTTTTTCTAAGACCAAAGACCTAAGAGCAAATATCTACGAAGTAGGAACGGGTCCTCCTTGCGAGTGTTTCTTTAGTTCTTCCAGAAATTTCCCGAATGTTTCCTGTTTTTTCTTGCCCAGCAGCTGTTCGCTGAAATCTTTTTTCTGTTCGTCAAATTTCTTTTCATCAATGCCTTCTTTTGATTTGAGTTTTACGATATAATACCCGGCTGGTGTTTCTATTCCCGAAGTAAACTCATCATCCTTGACTGTTTTAAGGGCGTTAATGAAATTGTTTGAGGCGCCAATCCCTTCGATATAACTGTTATATTTAAAAAGCCCTGTAGACCCGGTTTTTAAGGATAGTTCTTTTGCCGTAGTTTCAAAATCGGCGGATTTCGGATTAAGGGCGTAAGCCTCACGTAATTTTTTAAGCGCTTCATCTATCTTGTTCTTTGCGGTTTCTTTCGATTTTTCTTTGATAAACGCCTCTTTCACAATATTTTTTACCGACGGAAATTCCGGGATCGCGGGCTCTTTGATATCTTTCAGGATGAAGATATAAAAATTTTTATCTACAGGCACGGGCGGGAGAATATCTCCCGGTTTCATTTTACTTATAGCAGATGAGATTTCCGGTTCCCAGCCAATACCCGGGATAGGATCGGTTAGCCCGAAAAAACCTGTTTCTTTAATCGTAAGGTTTAAATCTTTAGCTACTGTTTCTTTAGGCTCGTTGCGTTTTAACCGGGTATACGCGGTTTTGCTTTTTGTTTCGGAATCGGATATAAAATAGCTCGCGTTGAGAGATAACGGTTGTTTAAACGCGGCCGGATTTTTTTGAAAATAATCCTGTAGTTCAGTGTCGGTAGGGTTAATATCTTTAACGGAATCAGAGTACAGGCTGGCAAGGTAATAGAGGCTGATCTGTTCGTTTTCTTTTATATACGCCTCTTTAATCTCTTGATCGTTTAATTTTACCTCGGAGGTTATCTGTTTATATAGTTTTCCCAGGATTAAGCTTTGCCTGATTTGCTCTTCGAAAATACGGGGAGAAGTTCGGAATGAATATAAAACCATTTGGTTGTATATCTTGCTGTCAAATTCTCCTTTGCGCTGGAAAAGAGGGACTGAGCTTATAAAATTTATGACTTCTTTGTCATCAGCTTTTAATTTTCTTTTTTTTGCTTCAATGAGCAGTATCAGCCTATCCCATGCCTGGGCCTCCAGATTAAAAAACTTTTTTAATTCATCGTATTTATCGCCGAATTGAAGATACATTTGAGTTTGTGTGGCGTTTAAAGCATTTTTGTAATCATCCAGGGATACTGTTTTTCCGGCGATCCTGCCCACGGGGCGGTTACTCTGTTGGCTGCGCATAACGCTTCCGGTTCCCCATAAGACAAAAGCGGGAACGATAATAAGCGCCAGAAAAATCCATATTTTTTTCTGGGTTTTTTTGTCATGAAAGTATTTCATACGGTTCTCTCCTATGTAAACTCTAAATTCAAAATCCTGATGTCCCGAATTGCTGCATATTTCCAAACCGGATCTGTGTGGGCCGGATATTGATTTATTATAAGCAAAAAAGGGAACAATGCAAGAAAAATGAGGGCAGGTGGCGGGGACGTATGAAAAGATTGAATATCATTTTAAAATATAGTATACTTATTTTAATGTTTACCCAGTAAGGGTAACTCCTTCCCAATACCTTTAAGGGAAGGGAGTCCAGTAAGGGTAACTCCTTCCCAATACCTTTAAGGGAAGGGAGTCCAGGAGAGGTAACTCCTTCCCAATACCTCTTAGGGCGTGAGTTTCAGAAGACTAACTCTTTTTCCTCTCGTTACTGATACGAAAAGGATTGTAGAGATGGTTTTTTCAGGAGGTTATGATGAAAGGGATTAAAGTTTTTACCTTTGTTTGTGTGGCGGTACATGCGTTATGTTTGTTTAAAGTATGCGTCGCAGTGCCGGAAAAACTTGATTCCGCCCGTTCCGGGCAAGCCGGGCCGGATAATCCTTTATTTGGTAATGTCCTTACCCATGGAGTTGACAATCCTAAGTGGTTTAAACTTGACGATAATCTTTACATTGGCCCCACCCAAAGAATTTATTATTACGATAACACAACCGGTCTTATTTCCCGCTTAAATAACAGCGTTGTTCAGATAGGTGACAGGACCTATGATGAGAAAGGCAGGTTGATTCGTAATTATCAGGCCGTTAAAGATGCCAACGGCAATGTTTTGTATATCAATGATTATACCGGCTATTTGTATGAAAATAACCGTGTGGTTGGATATACGCTGATCCGCCGGGATATTAACGGCAATATTATAGGATATTACCAATATAAAAATATAACATATCTGCCTGATGGGAAAACAGCCGGCTACACGTATATTACGCGAGATGCCGCCGGGAACCTTCTTGGGACGAACGATTATAAAAATTTCTCATATTATGCCAACGGTAAAATCAAGAATTACGATGTGGTTTCTAAGGATGCTTCCGGTATCAAGTCCGGTGAGTATGCGTATTCGTATTCAAGCGACGGCCGTTTATCAGGGTATGATTATAAACAATATTCCCAGGGGATACTGAGCAAAATTTATAATTATGAAGGGTATACGTATGATGCCGGCGGGCGCGTGCTTTCATATTCCCGGACCGACAAGGATGCCAGCGGGAATAAATTGAATTCATACGAATATTCCGGCTATACCTATTTTTCAGACGGTAAAGTTCAGTCGTATACCCGGTCTGATAAAGACGCTGCGGGCAACAAAACCGCCGAGTATAGTTATGGGTATTCCAGCGACGGAAAACTTTCGGGGTATACATATAATACCTATAGCGACGGACAGATCGCCAATATATATGAATATAAAGGATACGCGTACGATGCTTTGGGAAGGACGATCGGGTATTCTCGTACGGATAAAGATAGCCAGGGGAATATTCTCAAAAGTTATGAATATTCCAATTATTCATACGATTTACAGAACAGGGTTGCCGGTTATACCCAAGTCAATAAAGATGCCGGCGGCAATATTCTTTCGAATTATACCCTTGGGTATACATATTACAGTGACGGGAAGACCAAGACGTATACACGGCTTGATCGGGATACATCGGGGAACGTAACTCAGGATTATTCATATTCGTATAATACCGCCGGAAAGGTTTCTGGGTACACATATAAGACATACGTGAATGGCCAGGTTTCGAATATGTATGAATACTCCGGATATACATATAATTCTGACGGCAGGGTTACATCGTATTCTCAAACAAATAAAGACAGCTCCGGTATTGTTCTGTCAAGCTATTCGTATTCCGGATATGTATATGATAGCGCAGGCCGTGCTTCGAGTTATGTCCGTACCGATAAAGATGCTTCGGGTAACGCGGTCCGGAGCTATGAATATTCGGGATATACGTATTATTCTGACGGAAAAGTGCAGGCGTACAGCCGCAGTGATAAAGACGCCTCAGGCAACAAAACGGCCGAATATACGTTTAATTATAATTCTGACGGGCGCACGTCAAGCTACACGTATACGGCGTATAGTAATGGACAGGTGTCGAATATGTACGAATATTCCGGCTATTCATATAATAGCGATGGTAAAGTTACGGCGTATACACAGGTAAATAAAAATAATCAGGGGCAGGTCACCGGAAGTTACGCATATTCCAATTATTCGTATGATACCGCGGGGCGGTCTCTCGCGTACACGCGAACAGATAAGGACGCGTCAGGCGCAGTTTTGAGAAGCTATGAATATTCCAATTATACGTATAATTCTCAGAATCAGTCCGTAGGGTACACGCAGACGAATAAAGATGCCTCGGGAACCGTGCAAAGCAGCTACGAATACAACAATATTACCCGGGACAGCGCCGGGCGTCAAACCGGCTATACCCAGGTGGTAAAAAACGCTTCCGGTCAGACTACCGGGACGAACACGTATAGTAATTATACGTTTGACAGTAGTAACAGGACTATCAGTTATACGTCGAAAAGTTATAATAGTCAGGGTGCACTATCGTCTTGGTATGATTATTCCAACCGGACATACGATAGTTCAGGGAATCTTATCAGTTACACATGGGTTAGGCGTGACGCAAGCGGCAATCAGATTTCCAGTGGCCAGTGGCCCGCGTAATTAATTTCTTTGCGTGCAGTGTCTCTATAACTAAGGGGGGGATATGGAATTAGAAAAAAAAGAAGATGTGAATGATAGAATAAAAAGAAGGCATTATTTTATTCATCCGTCCAGTCAGATTAAATATATCGCGATGAGTATTCTTCCCGCGTTTATTATGAGCATCTTTTGCACGTTCTTCGTGATTAAAAGCGGAGAATTCGCGCTCCAAAAAGAAAAAGAGAAGCTTTTTATTGAACTGTCCACCTTTAATATGACCATCCAGAATCTTGAGAAAACAGGGTATGACCATAATACAATTGATAAAGTGATTAAACTTAAAAAAGAGATTTTCGCGATCCAGGATATCTTGAAGACGACGTATTTCGACACATTGCGGGAATGGCAGCGTATTAAGCTCGTTGTTTTGATTGTTTTGCCCGTTGGCTTGGGAATTGTCGGCTTACTCTCGTTATTTTATTCTCACCGGATTGCCGGCCCTATGTACCGTTTGAACAAATCTCTTGATATGCTGGCTGAAGGGAAAGATGTTTCGTATTTCAGGTTCCGCGGCTATGATGAATTTAAAGAATTGGCGGAGTCATTTGAACGGCTGCGGAGAAAATTAAAAGATAAGGGTGTTATCCAATGAAGAGTTGTTGTGAGGCGAAAGGTTTTACGTTGATTGAAATTATTATAGTGTGTGTGATTGTCGGGTTTCTCGCCGCAATGGCGATTCCGAGATTCTTGAATTTCCGCAAAGATGCGGAACGCGCGGCTGAAGAAGCGACTATAGGCGCGGTTCAGTCGGGGATTAATATCACACACGTGGAAGGTCTCGTGAACACGCCGTAAGAGCTTTGCGTTGATGCCGTGATTTTTTTCTCGCGTTTGAAAGAAGGGTTACCGGGCGCTTTTCCCTTCGATCCGCCTCATCTTTTCCAGATTGCCTTCGGTTTTTTCCGCTTCCCTGAATTGTTCCATCTGTTTTTCCCCTTGTTCAATACCGGAAATAACAGCCTGGGTTTCCTGAGTATTCTTCATCTTTTGCATTGAATCAGGGGTTGACTTCGAACATCCCGCGGTTCCTGCGGCGCACGCAAAGAATATAAGAGAGAGAAATATTCTATTCATGAA
>JAQUMS010000087.1 GCA_028717985.1 Candidatus Omnitrophota bacterium | reverse complement strand
GCTTATGAAAAATAGGAACTGTTTGAGGGGAATATCATGACAGATAGACTTGAAAAAGTGATCGGCCTGGTATATAAAAAATGGAAAAGATCTGTTGCTAAGAAAGCGGGGCCTCATCCATCAGCGGAGGAATTGGCGTCTTTCGCGCAAAAAACGCTATCTTCCGAAGATCGCCCGGCCATACTGGAACATATTCTGCGTTGTAAGGTATGCTCGGATATTCTTGCGATCCAGGTTCTACAACCGTTTGATGATTTTACCGTGCCGGAGGAACTTATCGCGTTGGCGCACGAATCTGTGGGGCGTGAGTTAAGAAAATCGTGCCTGGAAATTGTGATCCGGCTAAAAGATTTGTTTTTCGATATCGTGTCTACTACCGGCGATATACGGGGGGATCGGAAGTTTGTCCCGTCTGCCGTGTTGCGAAGCAGGGATATGAGAGAAATAAAGAATGATGTATGTATTATTAAAGACCTGAAGAATTGCCGGGTAGAGGTAAGGATTGAGAACATTCTTCATAAGGGATGCCGGGTTACGGTTGTGGTAAAAGAGAAGATAACAGGCAGGGTCATAAAGGACGCCCGGTGCAGCCTTATGCGCGAGGGGATAGAGTTGGAGTCATATGGGACTGATTCCGGAAAGTCCGTTTTCGAATATATTTCTGCGGGGATATATGAAATTACTGTTGTTTTACGAAGGAATCGTTTGGGCGCGGTTATGCTTGAAATCCGGAAATAGTTTTTTGTGATTTATAAAGCGTCTTAAAGATTTTTTAATGGGTTTTCTATGGGAGAAAAGATTCAACGAGGATTGATCTGGGAAATCGTTCAGCTTGATTCAAGCCTGAAAATGAGCGTGTTTGAAGATTCCGGTTGCGCATCGATCCGCCATTATTCCCAATGCACTATTTCTCGTTCGTACCTTAACCGTTTATGCGGAGATATTAATGACGCGTTAGCCAAAGCGAATAATTCCGGAAGCCTGGAAACGGGGGCGTTTGAAGGGTTTAAAAAAAACTGCCTGCTTTTGTGGGACCATCTCGTGACTAAATCCGTCAAGGAAAAACTTAAAAACTCCGTTTCAGACAGTCTGGTTTTAATTTTAGATGAAGAATTATTACATGTCCCCTGGGAACTGTTATATACCGGAGATGATTTCATAAGCCTGAAGTTTAATCTTGGGCGGCTGGTCAGGACCCGTTTTGGTGAACCCGGCAAAACATACCGCGGATATTCCCATAAACTCCGGATGCTTATAATAGCCAATCCTACCGGAGACCTTTCCTCCTCATACAGTGAAGGGCTTTATATCAAGAAAAGCCTTGAAAAGAAACACCGGATGCTTCACGTGGATTTTAAATCTACCCGGGTTGATTCGATGTTTATAAAGAAAAATATCCGTGATTATGACATGGTACATTTTGCCGGTCATTGCGAATATGACGCCGAAAAGCCTGAATATAGCGGATGGGTGTTGTCCGACGGCAGGTTTTCTTCCCGTGATATCGCGGAATTGGGGGATAATTTTCCGTCACTTATTTTCGCTCATTCATGCCATTCCGCCGGTGCCCTTGACGGGGTATCCGCCGCAGATATCCATAAAAACACGCATGGTCTGGCTTCTTCGTTCCTGTGCGCCGGTGTCCGTCATTACATCGGCTCTGTCCGGAAGATAGAAGATACGGTTGGTTCTGGTTTTGCCCGTGAATTTTATCGTCAAGCTATGGGAGGAAAGACTGTCGGGGAAAGCGTGCGTTTGAGCCGGCTTCATCTGACGCGTCAATACGGAGCCTCTTCAATTTTCTGGGCCGGATACGTTCTCTACGGAAATCCGTCGGCCGGTTTGGGCATCCCATGTACACGGAAAAGTCCGAGGATGATGGGATTTCCTTCCCTGGTTTTAACACGATGGAAGAGATTGTGCATTGCCGTATGTGTTCCTTTTTTTATTGCGCTTGCGGCATATTTTTTTCTTCCGGCCATGACTATGCGCCCCGGGACGTACGCGCAATTCCTGGGCGCCCGCGCGTCCTTTCGCTCCGGAGAGAATGAAAACGTTGTCCGGATATGCGAAAATATCATTTTCCGCGACGCGATGTTTTTACCCGCATATCCATTGCTGGCGCAGGCTTTGCAGCGAATGGGAAAAAGCGATGAAGCGTTAAAATATTATTTCCAGTTTGTTTTATATTGCCAGAGAAAGAACGATGTGAATTTACTGGCTGAGTCTTACGTTAATATCGGATGGCTGTACCACGGACGGGGAGAATACGAGAAAGCGAAAGAATTCTATCAGAATGCGTTATCGATCAGCGGTAAACATAACGACAAACTGCATGAGGCGGCCGCGTTACGAAAGCTGGCGGTATGGTATATGGATAAAGGCGAAGACAATAGAGCTCTTGAACTTTTGACGAAAAGTTCTGAAATTAACAGGGAGAGGATCAATGCCCCCGGCCACAGGTATAATCTGGCCTGTGATTATTTTGATCTGGGGCTGGTATTTTCAAATAAGGATGATTATACCGCCGCCAGGGAATTTTATTCCAAAAGCCTCGCGCTATTCCAGAAAATGAAGCGGACGGATGAGCTGAGCGATTATTATTTTAATCTCGGTGAGATTTACCTGTTTGAAAATAATTATGAAAAAGCTTTACAAAATTATATGAAAGGATTAAAAATAGATAGTTTACAAGGGAATAGGCCCAGTATCGCTTCAGATTATGTTATGATAGGAGAATTATATTTTGAAATGGGCAATGCTGAAATAGCCGGGGAATATTTCCGGAAGGCAGAGTCTTTGGCTGATGAAATAGGCGCTCCTGTGGAATTAGCCTCGGCCTATTATAATCTCGGCCTGTTGTATAAAAGCAAAAGCGCGGAAAATAAAGCTCGCGAGTATTTCCGGCTGGCGCAAGAAATCTATCGGCCGATGGGTATTCCCGATTATGAGGAAGTAAAAAAGGAATTATCAAGTTTAGGGCGTTAAGAAGAAGATAATGAGGATGTATGAAAAAAACGAAATTTTCCGTTTATAGTTTATTGGATAAAGTAAAAAAGACCAACCCGTTGGTTCATCACATAACAAATTGGGTGACGATCTCTGATTGCGCTCAAATTTTAAAAAGCATGGGCGCGTCCCCGGTTATGGCGCACGCGAAGGAAGAAGCCTCTGAGATGGTTTCTTTGTCTTCAGCTCTTGTTTTGAATATCGGCACTATAACCAGTGATGTGCTTGAGGCAATGATGATAGCGTCTTTTCACGCGCGTGAAAAAGGTATTCCTGTTATTCTTGACGCCTGCGGAGCAGGAGCTACTCAATTCCGCGATCAGTCGTGTTTCCGTTTGCTTGACAGCGGGGCGATCCGTATTGTTAAGGGGAACCGGACGGAAATCGCCCGTCTTAACGGTTCAAAAATAGCGACGCGGGGAGTTGACGCCGGGGAGATCAGTCAGGACCTTGTAAAAATCGCTAAAGAACTTTCTCGAAAAATACACGGAACAGTCGTAATTACAGGAGCAGAAGATATTGTCGCGGATAAGAACACAGTGTATGTGGTTAAGAACGGACATCCTTTGATGGCGCGTATTGTCGGTACAGGATGCATGGCGGCTTCGGTTATTGGGGCGTTTGCGGCTGTTCATGCAGATTACGCGGAGGCTGCCGTAGCGGCACTGGCGTGTTTTGAGATCGCGGCGGAACTCTCCGCGGAAATTTCAAGCGCGCCTGTGGCGTTTAAACACGCCATGTTCGATTGTTTATCAGTGTTGGACAAAAAGACTATTGATACGAGGCAGAAAATATATATTCAATAGTTCTTTGATCTTAGGTCTTAGTTTAAGATCTAAGATCTAAGATCTAAGATCTAAGAGCTAAGAGCTAAGAGCTAAGAGCTAAGAGCTAAAAAATATGAACATACTTATCGGTATTATCACTGAACTCTGGAATATCCTTTTGGATTCTTCAATTTATGTGCTTTTCGGACTTTTTATCGCCGGTATTATACAAACTTTTATTGATAAGGACCGGATCGCTCTTCATTTAGGCCGGAAATCATTTAAGTCGGTATTTTTAGCGGCTTTGTTCGGGATCCCTCTTCCGCTTTGTTCGTGCGGGGTTTTGCCTACAGCCATGTCCTTGAAAAAAACAGGCGCTTCAAAAGGCGCGGTGTTATCATTCCTGATCTCCACTCCGGAAACAGGTGTTGATTCAATTGCGGTTTCATACGCTTTACTGGATCCCCTCATGACTGTTTTCAGGCCGTTTGCAGCGTTTGTGACCGCTCTCGTTGCCGGTATTACGGAGAATATATTCGGTTCGAAAGAATCCGGCTCCGAAATATCGGAAAATCGCTGTGTGTTCTGTGACCATGAAGAAGGAGATCACAATCATTCCTTGAGGAGTAAATTTAAATACGGGATGAAATACGCGTTTGTTGATTTATTCGCCGATATGGCTTTTTGGTTTTTGATCGGTGTTGTTGCCGCGGCGATAATAGCCTATTGTGTCCCGTTTAATTTTTTTGAACAGTATCTTGGCACAGGCATTAAGCCGATTCTTGTTATGCTGATAGTGGGAATTCCCATGTATATATGCGCAAGCGCGTCCACTCCGATAGCCGCCGCGTTTCTTCTGAAGGGGATGAGCCCGGGAGCGGCGTTCGTATTTTTGCTTGCCGGCCCTGCTACTAATATCGCGGGGATTTTTACCGTTGGGAAATTTCTCGGCAGAAGGTCGATTGTCATTTATTTATCCGCTATTGCTTTTTGTTCAATACTATTTGGAATAATTCTTGATTTTATTTATAGAAGCCTTAATATCAATATCCAGGCATCTATCGGGACTGCCGGAGAATTGATTCCGTATCCGGTGAGACTGGTTGCGGTGATAATATTTCTTGGTATGATACTGTATTCCCAGATACACGGGTATGTTAACAAATGTAAAAGAATGTAAACGTATGATGATTTTTTTAATAAAATTATAAAATTTTTATTGACAATTAAGTCTGATTAAATATAATTAAAAGTGTGTAAGTTATTCGAGGAGGCAATTGAACATAATGAACGCATTGATGACGATAGATGAGTTGTCGGTATATTTGAAAGTGAGCCGGAGAACTATTTATGATTGGCTCAAACGCGAAAAGATTCCCGCGTTGAAGATCGTCGGGCAATGGCGTTTCCAAAAAGAAAAAATTGATAAATGGATTGAACGCGTGGAGACCAAAGATGTATTTTAAAAGATTAGAAATCGTCGGTTTTAAATCATTTATGAACAGGACTATTCTTGATTTTGAGCCCGGCATAAGCGCTATTGTCGGCCCGAACGGATGCGGAAAATCGAATATATTTGACGCCATCCGGTGGGTTTTGGGTGAACAATCAGAAAAAGCTCTCCGCGGTTCGCAGATGGTTGATGTTATCTTTAACGGTACTGATAAACAGCAGGCATTGAGTATGGCGGAAGTGACTTTGACGTTTGACAACGAAAAACGTTTTTTCTCCGTTGATCACGGTGAAGTCGCGATAACCCGCAGGATTTTCCGTTCAGGCGAAAATGAATATCTGCTTAATAAAGCCCCGGTCCGCCTTAAAGATATCCTGGAACTGTTAATGGGCACGGGGATCGGCGCGGAAAGCTACTCCATCGTCGCTCAGGGGAAAATAGATCTTATTTTAAGCTCCAGGCCTGAAGACAGGAGAGTTATTTTTGACGAGGCTTCGGGTATTACAAAATATAAATCCCAGAAACGCGAGACCCTGCGAAGGCTTGAAGAAACCGAACAGAATCTTGTGCGTGTTAATGATATTATTGTCGAGGTCCGCCGGTCCATCGGTCATCTTGAGCGCCAGGCAAACAAGGCCCGCAAATACAGGGAAGTTTTCGAGGATTTGAAGAATAAGGAAATCCGGCTCGCATTGCTCCAGCGTGTTTCCATAATCGCCCAAAAAAATAAATTATCCGAAGAATTGAATCTGCTTCGGCAGGAGGAAGAGGCGGTTAAACAGGAAATTGCGCGCGGGGAAGAGTCTTTGAACCAGAGAAATGAAGAACTTAGGGCTTGGGAAGAAGAAATTGAGTCGGCCAAAAAGTCGA
>JAQUMS010000086.1 GCA_028717985.1 Candidatus Omnitrophota bacterium | reverse complement strand
CCGCCACAGGTTTGGGAAGCCCCTGTGCCAGTTCCTGTTCAGACGCATGAAGCAAGATGTTAAATTCCGAGCCGAATCTGGCAATATAATTCTTGTATTCCCGTTCTACCACCACAGAACCTTTGGCAACACCTTTGGCATCCGCGATAATTTCTTCAAACGGGATTAAATTTTTAAAAGGAATAGCATTCTCCGGCACAAAACCCTCAGGCCTGTCAGCGAGGCGTTCAACCCGGCTCATTACCCCCACAGTCAACGGCTTTCGGCATTTGGGGCACAACCCTTTATGTTCTAATGTTTCTTTTGGAGAAAACCGGATACCGCACAAGCGATGCCCGTCAAAATGATATTTACCTTCTTCGGGGAAAAATTCAATCGTATAAAGAAATTTAGTTTTATCTTTCGTCTTTAAGACCTCGCGAATTGATTTATAATCAATTCCGCAATTAAACACATTTGCCTCCCTGCCAATTTTTGAAGGGCTGTGACTGTCGGAATTACTGATCAAAGTGAACCGGTCAAGAGCGGATAAACGCCAGTTCATCGCGGGGTCGCTGGAAAGCCCTGTTTCAAGCGCGAATATTTTGGGTGTCTGGTCTTCAAAACAATCTTCGATTTTATCAAAACCTGACATTGAACCGAACAATGAAAACCATGGCGTCCAAATGTGCCCGGGAACAAGCATGCAGTTCTCATCTATATCAAATACAATTCTGGCGATTTCCTGGGCGTCAACCCCAAGGATAGGGCGTCCATCGCTGGCAAGATTCCCCCTTCGTCCCAATGCTTCATTAATCTTATCGGCAACGGCGAATGACGGCGCGAAAATAAGGTTATGGATCCTGTATGAACGGCCGTTCTTTGAATAAATACTGCTTATCTCAACGGTTAATATAAAATAAATGTCTTCTTTTACGGACGCGGGTAAACCGGTAATTTTTGCCGCCGGATACCTGAATAAGCCATTGCCCATATCTTCCAGCTGGGATTTTAATTCTTCCAACCAAAGATGATGAGTAAAATCTCCCGTCCCCATTACTTTGATGCCTTTAAACGAAGCCCACTCGGCAAGATGCTTGATATCCATATCCCTGGATGTCGCCCGGGAATATTTCGAATGAATATGAAAATCAGCAACAAATTCCATAGTATCAAATCTCCTTAGGTCCCGTTCGCATACACTATCTCTCCCCCCCGGATAGTATAATTTACGCTGCCTTTAAGTTTTTGCCCCAGGAAAGCTGAATTCTTGGATTTGGAAATAAACGTTTCTTTATTTACCGTCCATTCTTTATCGGGATCCAGGATAACAATATCGGCTTCCTTCCCCACTCCAAGACTTCCTTTGTCAATTCCCAATATTTTGGAAGGATTGTATGTCAGAAGAGAAACCAATTCGGCCCAGCCTATAATCCCCGGAGAAACCAAATAGGTGATAGCAACGGACAATTCTGTCTCTAAACCGATCACTCCAAATTCAGCCCTATCGAACTCTACCGATTTTTCGTTCTCCGTGTGAGGTGCGTGATCCGAAGCTATAACATCAATAATACCATCTTTGATACCCTGACGAATCGCCCGGACATCATGTTTTTCTCTCAAAGGCGGATTCATTTTCTTATTTGCATCATATTCGGAAACAAACTCTTCATCGAGGGAAAAATAATGAGGAGCTGTTTCAGCGGTAATCCTTATTTTTCTTTTTTTAGCTTGAGCAATAATATCAACAGACTCCGAACAGCTGACATGCGCTATGTGAATCCGGCATCCGCTTTTCTCCGCCAGCTTTATATCACGTTCCACACGCGTATATTCTGATTCACGGGAAATCCCCCGTAAACCCAGCCGTGTCGATGTAAAACTTAAGTTCATTACGCCTCCGCCCGACATTTTTTTATCTTCGCAATGGCAGATAACGGGTATATTCATACGACCTGCGACTTTCATTGCCTTCGAAAAAAGCACTGGATTATCCACAGAGGCCCCGTCATCGGTAATAGCTATAACTCCCTCGCGGACCATACGGGGAATATCGGTAAGGGATTCTCCTGCCCGCATTTTAGTAATTGCTCCGGAAATATAAACATGCGAACAAGCGGTATTTTTTATAATATTTTTCAATAACCGAATACTTTGGGGAGAATCAATCGCCGGATTGGTATTAGGCATAACAAGAATACTCGTTACTCCCCCTTTAAGGGCGGCTGCTGTCCCGCTGGCAATGGTTTCTTTATCTTCACGTCCCGGCTCCCGCAAATGCACATGCATATCCACTAAACCGGGAATAGCTATCTTCCCAGCGCCCTCGATAACACGATCAGCCGATAAAGAAAGATGTTCTGCGATACGAACTATTTTTTTCTTATCGATAAAAATATCTCGTATCCCGTCAATAGTATGCGCCGGATCAATCACCCGGCAATTTTTAATTAGAATTTTCATAGTTATTGGCTGTTTTCCGACTGGGAAACTAAAAATAAAACCGCCATGCGCACCGCAATACCGTTTGTCACCTGCTCCAAAATAACGGATTGAGGACAATCCGCAACCTCGCTTGCCAGTTCAATTCCCCGGTTTATCGGCCCAGGATGCATTACAATAAGATTTTTATTTTTAGCTTTGTCAAGCCTCTCCCGGGTAATGCCGTATTGCCTAAAATAATCGATATGCTCCGGGAACGCGTTTTGCTGATCACGCTCAAATTGCATCCGCAGAACATTCACGGCATCTGCTTCATACAAAGCCTCGTCTATATCGTGAGTAATCCTGACACCCATTTCTTCTATGGCGTAGGGAATCAGCATAGGAGGAGCGCACACGGTTACTTTCGCCCCCAACTTGGTAAGCCCCCAAATATTTGACCGCGCAACGCGTGAATGGGCAATATCTCCTACGATACTTACATTAAGTCCTTCAATTCTCCCGAATTTTTCCTTAAGAGTAAATATATCCAGCAACGCCTGGGTTGGATGTTCATGCCATCCGTCACCGGCATTGATCACACTGATATCAACGTGCCTGGATAACAAAAAAGGCGAACCTGAAAAACTATTTCTTAAAACGATTATATCTGCTTTAAGGGCCTGGATATTCTTTCCTGTATCTATAAGTGTCTCCCCTTTTTTCACGCTTGATGTCTCTGCGGCGATATTAATAACATCGGCGGATAACCGCTTAGCAGCAACCTCAAAAGACACGCGCGTCCGGGTCGACGGCTCATAAAACAAATTTACGACTGTTTTCCCTCTCAAAGCGGGAACCTTTTTTATTTCACGGGTAGAAACCTCTTTAAAGGAATCCGCGGTGGCGAGAATAAACTCCAGTTCTTCCTTGCTTAAATATTCAAGGCCTAAGAGGTCTTTACGGGTCCATTTCATGATGGTAAATGGGATTTTTCAATAATAACTACTTCATCAATACCTTCGGATTCTTCCATTCTGACCTCGATTGTTTCCTGCTGAGCCGTCGGTATATTTTTCCCGACATAATCCGGGCGTATCGGCAATTCCCGGTGCCCCCGGTCAATCAAAACCGCTAATTGTATAGTTGTTGGTCTGCCAAAATCAACCAAAGCGTCCAACGCGGCACGGACGGTCCTTCCTGTGTAAAGTACATCATCGACTAAAATCACGTGCTTGCCTGTAATATCAAAATCTATCTCCGTTTTATGAACAACCGGTTGAGAAGAAATAAGAGTTAAATCATCCCTATAAAGGGTAATATCCAAAATACCGACAGGAACCTCTTTATTTTCAATAAGTTTAATGCGTGTTCCCATTCGAGAGGCCAGAAATGCACCATGAGTTCTGATCCCTATAATACAAAGCTCACCTGTGCCTTTATTCTTTTCCAGAATTTCGTGTGCCATGCGGTTAAGAATACGGTTGATACTTTCTTTGTCGAGTATTTTTGTTTTTTCTTTCATTCTCGTTGAATTAGGCCGATAATACAGAAGCCTACCTCTAAAGCAAGGTGTGTGCCACCTGTGCTTACCTGACCCAAAAGGAATTGGGTCAGTATGCCACCCGTGTGGCAAAAAAATACCCCGGGATTATTATGCCGGGGTTAAATGAAAACATTGTTTTTCCATAGGCTTTACTTCCTTGCCGGTTTCACTGAACCAGCTTAAAGGTATATAAAGTATACTGCTTGCCAGGTAGATTGTCAACTGGTATCCCACTGCTTTAAATTTTTTCGAACATATCTTTCCCTACCCCGCATTCAGGGCAAGTCCATGTATCCGGAATATCCGCGAAGTTTGTTCCGGGAACAACACCATTGTCAGGATCGCCTTTTGCCGGATCATACACATATCCACACACAGTACACTTATATTTATCCATCTAATCCTCCTTAAATTTCGACGACGGCAGTCGGAAAAATTTAACCCCGCAGCTTATCCTAAAAATATCGTAGAGATTTTTAGGATGTTTAAGCAAGGGGTCATCTTAAATGAACCCGCCACTAAACCTTTAACGGGTGATTTAACTCCGACGGTTACAAGTAGATTTCGTAAGAAATCTACGCAGTGTTTAACTGACGGAGTAGTTTATTCCTATTTTCAGGTCGATTGTTCAAGAATATCCCGAATCCGGACATCAACCTGTTCTTTTGAAGGGACCTGTTTCCCGCACAAATCCCCATAAACCGGCTTAACCTCTTTATAAAAAACACCCAGGGCAATTGGAGCGTCTAAATTATAATCCCATTCTCTTATTTTTGCTGAAGCCTGCGAAAAATTTGAGCTATCATGATTACTCAATTCATAAACTCTCGGATCATAATATTCATATAAATTATAATACGTTACACACACCTGAAGCACATCCACTAATGAAAACCCTTTGTGTAAAATCGCTTCCCTAAATAGATTCTTAAGCAGGTCGATACCGTGTGACGTACCTCTGGACAAAAAAGTCCCGCCGCTTGCCAATATAAGTTCCAGGGGATTTAAGGGTTTTTCGCAGGATCCATGGGGGGTTGAACGGCCTTTAAAACCCAAAGGAGATGTAGGAGTATATTGACCAGTCGTGAGCCCGTATACCCTGTTATTATGAACAATTACAGTAATATTGACATTGCGTTTAGCGGCAAAAATCAAATGTTCCAAGCCTTCCCCATAGGCGTCGCCATCTCCGGAAAAACAGATAACGTGGGTATTTGGAGCCGCGAATGTAATACCGGTTGCCACTGGTACTGCTCGTCCATGAAGGGAATAAAAACTGTTGAGCGCGATATAATCAACGATTTTAGCGTGACAGCCAATCCCGGAAACTAAAACAAAGTTTTCTAACGGTATTGCCTCATTTTGAATTAAAGACATGATTACCGACTTAAACGCATTAAGAATTGAAAAATTCCCGCAACCAGGACACCATGTATTATGAGTATGTGTCGCCAGATTCATGATTCTATCCCTTGTTCACAATAATTCTTTGGATTTCTCCCGTTAATTCTTCAATAGAAAAAGGCCTTCCGTCATACCGCAGAACGGCATCATCAATGCGAATACCGGAACATCGGCACATACGCGCTAATTGTCCCAACGCGTTATTCTCAACGCAAATACATTTTGTAACTCCGGAACAAATCTTCAGCAGTTCCTGAGCCGGAAAAGGAGCGAGAACCCGGGGCTGAATTATTTTAATTCCAAGAGCCTCTCCCACTTCACAACAAACCCCTTTATTCGATCCCCAACATATAAGCGCCGTATCCGCATCACGATTTCCATAAACGCCTACGGGTTCAAAATCTTCCAATTCATGTAAAATCAATTTTTCTTTCCTGAGCCGTTTGTGTTGCATGACCATCGTAATAGAAGGATCTTCGGTTGTAATCCCATATTCATCATGTTCATAACTATTCACTTTAATTACCGCTTTACTCCGGGGGATACAAGCCAAAGGGGAAACTCCGCTTTCGGTATTTTCATACCGTTTATATTCTTTATAATCATCTTCCGCAACCGGCATTATTTCCGGAAAATTCCTGATAGAATCACTATCAAAACTAAAGACTCCTTCCGCCAAGGTTTTATCCGAAAGGATTATAGCCGGAATTTGATATTTCCATGCAATTGCCAACGACATCCCGGACCAAAAATACGATTCTTCCGCATCACCAGGAGCAACAACAAAT
>JAQUMS010000085.1 GCA_028717985.1 Candidatus Omnitrophota bacterium | reverse complement strand
AAAGAAGCCAGTACTCCTTGAGGCGTCACGTATACGCGAGACAATGACTGCCTGTAAATGTAATCAGGATACCGCTTCTGTTTTGATTGAGTCGGGCCTGGTGTTGTATATTCCTTTTGTTTCAAACGAACGGCTGGTCGCGCTGCTGGCCTTAGGCCCCAAGCGTTCAGGAGAGGAATTTAATTCCCTTGAACTGGAATTGTTGAGTGTGATCGCGTTTCATCTCGCCGCGGTCATTGATAACGCCAAATTATTCGAAGCAGGGGTTTTGGACGGGCTTACGAATACGCATACCCGGCGGTTTTTTGAACATCGGCTGGAATATGAGCTTGCGGTCGGCATGCATTACAGGACTCAGCGGGTATTGTGTTTGATCATGGCGGATCTTGACCATTTTAAGAATATTAACGACACCTACGGGCATCAGGTCGGGGATCAGGTTTTGCGTGATTTCGCTAAAATAATTTTCGGGAATATACGAATGACTGATATGTTCGCCCGGTACGGCGGGGAAGAATTTGTTATTATTATGCCGGAGGTTGATTTGAAAGAAGGCGGTGTTATTGCCCGGAGGATGCAGCAGTCGGTTGCCTCTTTTACGTTTTTGCCGAGGGACCTGTCCCTTAAGATCACCGCCAGTTTTGGGGTCGCGTCTTTTCCGGATTTCGCCAAAACAAAAGATGAACTTATCAAAGCCGCGGATGAAGCGTTGTATAAGTCAAAAGAGCGGGGCAGGAACAGAGTTACATTGTGCAATGAAATATAATAAGCATAGCACGGGGAGGGAGTATGATTAAACATATAAAAAACGGGGATACGTTTCCTATAACAGAACGCCGCAGATTTATTCGCCATCCCTTGTGTTATCCTCTCACGTATAATGTTATCAGCCCGGGAGCATCCAAAGGACGGAAAGAAGTCCGTTCCAAAACGATCAATGTGGGTTTAGGCGGATTGTTGTTTGCCGCTAAGCATCCCGCTAAAACAGGCGATATGATCAAAATAAAGATGCCTTTTGAGGATAAGGTGTTTATTATTGATTCAAAGGTTGTTACCTGCACCAAGAATACGGAAACAAATTTGTATAATATAGGAGTAAGTTTCTATAGATTCAAAGACGCGTATAAAGTGAAATTGGTCGAACAGATCTACCTTATTGCCGAATACCGCGATTTAAGGAGCATACAATTAGGAAAGGAAATTTCCTTGGAAGAGGCTTCCCGGGAATGGATCAGAAGATATTCGGAGCGGTTTAAAAATCTTTACTGGTAAGGTTGTTTTTTCTTGGTGTTTCCTGCTGACTCGGATTGACAAGGTCCCAAAACGTGATAGAGTATATTCGATGAAAGAGGGGGGGATGAACCGAATTGACTGAGAGGGTCTATTCGGTTTTTTTTATTCTCATATAGATACGGGTCTTTTGAGGAGGATGTATATGAAAAGAAACGTATGGTGTTTTGTGGCAGTTATTGTGGTTTTTGTATGTTTTATGGCTTCTTCCGCCGGGGCCGCGAGTTTTACAAGCAGAGGTTCCGATAATAACCGGAGCGTTATGCCTTTGGGTAATTTTTCCGGATGGTCCAAGCCGGATGGGAAAATTACTAACGGATCTTTGGAATCAGGCGGTGAAATTAAGTTTTTAGGGTCGGTGGAGATATCTCCCGATGGGGTAAATGTCCGTATGAATTCACAACAGGAGAATTTATTCCAGACTCATGCTTCCAATATTTCAGGCGTGGTTGTTAATTCATATTCGCAGTTAGATACTGTTCGAAAGAACACCTGGGATAAAATTTACGGTGAACTGAAAAATACGCCAGGCGCGGCCGGTTTATTTGAAGATACTCAGTCTCCCGCAGAAGCCTATAACGCGGCAGTTTATTCGTATCTTACGTCAACGAGTGTCACAATGGGTACCGCTTCGGCTGGCGGCGGCCTGGAGGCCGTTGAATTCATCGCCGGGAATTTCGCTAATGCAGATAATACCAGAACTCTGGCTTTTGAAATGTTTGAAAGGCCGGCAATTGATGAAACCGGAGGAAAGTATAAAATAGCGGTTTACGAAGTCCCATGGGAAAAAAGCGATATCGGGAATTCCGAGTATAAACTGCCGGATATAGGTTACAAGATGATACAATGGCCTGCCGGTAAGAATTGAAAAATAAAATTATATAAAATAAAAATTTGATGCGTGCACTGCCGTTACTTATCATCAGCCTGCTTGTTTTCGCCCTCGCGTACCGTTTCTACGCGAAATTCATCATCGCCAGAATCCTTGTTATTAACGATAGAAGGATTACGCCTTCTCATACCTTTAAAGACGGACGTGATTATCATCCCACTAATAAATTTGTACTTTTCGGCCACCATTTCGCGGCTATTTCCGGCGCGGGTCCTTTGGTAGGGCCTGTGTTGGCGGCTCAGTTTGGTTTTTTGCCGGGTTTTTTGTGGATATTGATCGGAGCCGTGCTGGGCGGAGCGGTGCATGATATGGTAATTCTTTTCGCTTCAGTCAGGACCAAAGGCCTTTCTTTGACCAGGCTCGCGAGAAAAAATATCGGCACAAATGCCGGTTTGATAACCGGAATAGCAATATTGTTTATTATTATTACCGCCCTTGCCGGCTTGGCCCTGGTAGTAGTTAACGCCTTGAGCGAAAGCCCGTGGGCGACGTTTACTATTGCCGTGACTATTCCCGCCGCTTTAATTGTCGCGTTGTATATGTATAAGATACGGCCCGGCAGGATAGCGGAGGCGACCGTTATCGGCGTTATTATTGTCATTGCCGGGGTCATACTCGGTGAACCGTTTTCAAAATCAGGATTCGGGCAGTTCTTTTTGTTTTCAAAACCGGCACTTTCACTGATTTTGCCCGCCTCTGGATTGATCGCTTCTATTCTTCCTGTATGGCTTTTGTTATGTCCGCGTGATTATTTGAGTTCTTATATGAAGATCGGGACTATAGCGCTTCTTGCTGTGGGGATATTTATTATTAATCCACACTTGAATATGCCCGCGGTAACGAAATTTGTTCATGGCGGAGGCCCGATTATTCCGGGCAAAGTATGGCCGTTCGTGTGTATTACCATTGCCTGCGGCGCGATAAGCGGATTTCACAGTTTGGTCAGTTCGGGCACGACGCCTAAGATGATCAATAAAGAATCGGATATCCGGATGATAGGTTTTGGCGCCATGCTGGTTGAGGCGTTTGTTTCGATCATGGCGTTAATAGCGGCGACAGTTCTTATTCCCGGAGATTATTTTGCCATTAATGTCCCGGTTGAGATATTTCAAAAAATGGGATTCAGCACGTCCCAATTACCTGAAATAGAGAAAATGACGGGAGAAGCGTTGGCCGGAAGGACGGGTGGAGCTGTTTCTCTGGCGGCTGGAATGTCGGTTATCCTGTCGTCTATCCCGGGCATGAAAGGTTTTATGGGATACTGGTATCATTTCGCTATTATGTTTGAGGCGTTGTTCATTCTTACGACAGTTGATACCGGCACCCGCGTGGCCCGCTATATTTTTGAAGAATTAGTGAAATTGGCAAATCCCCGTTGGGTTTTAAGCAAATCGTTGTAGGGTATTATATTTAGCGGCGCGATTATTAGTTTTCTGTGGGGGTATTTGGTTTACAACGGCGATATTTCGACCATATGGCCGATGTTCGGAGTAGCCAATCAGCTTCTGGCAACACTGGCTTTGTTGATTGGAACGTTGTATATCTTTCATCATACCGGGAAATGGAAGTATTGTTTAATAACGTTTATCCCCGCTGTTTTTATGTTCGTGACCACGCTTGTTGCCGGAGTATTAAATATCACGGGTAATTATCTGCCTAAACACACATTCCAGGGGAATCTTAACGCTGTTCTTTCAGTGGTTATGATTCTCCTTGTGGTGATTGTTTTTTTTGAAGCTTTGAAACGGATCTATGGTATGCGTTACCGCGTAGCGCCGTTAAAAGTCAAAAGGCCCCGTTAACTAAGAAAAAGTCAGTTCTCTCGATTGAAATGCGTCAAAGTACCGGGTATAGTTGTATTGTAAGAAAGCGTTTTCTTTAACTAAACAATTTTTAACAGGCCACGGATAGGTAAGAACAGAGTTCTTATCAACCGTGGTTTTTTTTATGGGGGGAGACTGGAAGGAGAATATGAGAAATATCGCGTTCGGAATTGTGTTTAGTGTCATTATAAGCGGTTTCATTGTTTTTCCCGCGTGGGCGGGAAGTTTTGGCAGTTCAAGCGTGGGAGGCGGGAAAACAATGAGTGCCACCTCTTCAGGGAGCAGCGGCGGAACATGGGGAACGGCGAAGGACAAGATGAGTTCGAATACCGTTACGGAAAAGCAAACAAAATTGGTTATTCAAAACGCGCCTGAAGCTGTTCAGAATTTTCAAATGTTGAATGTTGATTTTTCAGTTGATATGTATGGGAAGCCTCAGGATAATCATGGTTTTTCAAAAGGGTTCCCGGTGTATTGTGAATCCCAAAACGTAACCGATTCCAAAACAAACGAACAGCAGTTTACGTTGAAAGATACCGCGGGCAATACAAAATATATCGACGGGAGTAAAGCCTGGGTAAAATTAGATTATTGGGAAGGCGGCGGGTATGGTTTTTATTACGGCGGCCAGCCTACTCATTTTGATTCCGTTGTGGTAAGGGCCGATAATTTTGCCAAAGCCGGAGGCACGAAATATTACAATGACGAAAAAATAACAGTATTTGATCAGGATGATCCCGGTGTCCCGACATACCTGGTTAATCCGGTGAATCTCAATTTCTACACCACAGACAGCGCGAAATCCACATTTACTGTACCAACCGCTGTTTTTACCGCTGCCAGCCTGGAATATGGCGCTTCTAAGAATGAGCAGAACATTAATTTTGGCGGCCCCCTTTCCGTGCAGCGTAAAAACTTATTTACTACGGTGACACTTGATGACGGCACGAAAAAAATAACAAATTTGAATAACCTGGTCCCGGTACAGGACGGTTTTGAGCAATATAAACAGCCCGATGCTGTCCGAGCTATTGATGGAGGCGGTAATGACTGGTGGGTAAGCCCCGCGCAACTCCAGAATTATTCCGGGGAGATGAAGACAGTTATAGAATTGTCTTCAGTGAAAGCTCAACCTGTTTCAGGGGGATCGATCCAGGAACAAATAAGCGGGTTTATCAGCAATCTGCATTTTTAATGTTCGTAAATAAGTAGTAAGTTTAAAAAAGAGCGATTTGGGAAAGGCCGGACATAATTGTCCGGCCTTGTTTTTTATACTCCACATGCTTCGCATGGAATTTTTTTTAAATGTTTACTAATCACAAAACAGAGTGGTATAATTAGAGCCGTGGAAAAAGAGGATTGTAACTTTTTGTCCGAGAGCTACTAATATTTCAGTTAAAATAACTTAAAAGCTACACTGCGGGGTAAATGGCATTGGTAACAACCAATGCCATTTAGAGAGGAGTGAGATGAAAATTTTCAAAATAATTTTTATTTCCATCGGAGTAATTCTTGTTATTCTTATCGCGGCGGCAGTTATTTTTATTAAGACTCTGGATATAAACCAGTATAAGCCGCAAATCATCAGCCAGGCAAAAAGCGCGTTGAACCGGGATGTTAATTTTGAGAAAGCCAGCCTGGATATTTCTCTGACCAGGGGCGTTAATTTAAAAATAAAAAACCTGGTTATCAGCGAAGATCCCGCGTTCCAAAAAGGCGATTTTCTTACGGTGAAAGATATTTCCGTGAGCGTAAATGTGCTCGCGTACCTTTTTCAAAAGACAGTTGATGTTCCGAATATCCTTATTGATTCTCCCCGGATTACGGTTATTCGTCAAAAGGACGGGAGCCTGAATGTTCAGAGTTTACAACCCGCGAGTGGTAATGCCGGCGGTAAAATTTCAGGAGCAGCGGCGGCGCCTTTAGCGTTGCCGGCGGTTCTTATTTCTTCTTTAAAGCTTGAAAACGGGGTTGTGACGTATATCGACCGTTCGTTTGAGCCGGCCGTGAATCTTGATGTTTCTGATCTGACTGTGACGGTTAGCAAAATTTCGTTGACCGAAGCTTTCCCTTTTGTGGTTGAAGCGGCTGTTTTGAGCGCCAAAAAGAATATCAAGGTGGAAGGCAATGCGCAGTTCGATCTTAAAACAAATGAAGTCACCATTTCCGGGCTTA
>JAQUMS010000084.1 GCA_028717985.1 Candidatus Omnitrophota bacterium | reverse complement strand
ATTTGTCCCGTCCAAAGGATCAATGATCCAGGTATATTCGGATCCTGTTTGCTGATACCGGTTCTCTTCGGCAAGAAAATTGTGTTCTGGAAAATATTTTCTGATAAACGATACTACTGCTTTTTCCGCCTTAAGGTCAACGGAAGTCACCAAATCAAATGAAAATGATTTCTGGCTGACTTTGAAATTTTTTCCAAAGTATTTTTTATGTATGGCTCCCGCCTTTCGGGCCGCCTCGATAGCTATTTTTAAATAATCCATGGTTATTTTCCTCTTATTGACTGCTTTCACCCGCATTTTCCATAATAGCACTTAAATCTTTGGCGGATTTCTTTTCAAAATTTACCGCCACCTCAAAAAGCCTTTCCGGCTGCATAGCAAGCTGGATATTGGTATATTTCATCCCCCAACTTCCATCTTCAGCTGTAATTTTAACAGGGAAATTCAATTCTTTATCGATCCATTTAAAAATAACCATCTTTTTCCCTTCAGCGTTGAAAACAACACGGAATTTATCGGTTTGCCTCCCATCAACCTGTTCAGTACCGATAAGAACACTTTCTGATTCAGTCGGCGAATGAGGAGAATAACTTACAAGGTTTTCGTCTTTTAGGGGCAATTCAATATATGACTGCACCTCCGGCATCAAAACCCACGCTACTTTTTTGTCCAGCCTTATGATCATGCTCTGAGCGCCATCCTGCACAATTTTCACTTTATCCTTCCCCACGTAAATCTTACCGATAACCTGATTAGACGAAATCTCCGGCCCGATCATATCTGCGGAAAATTCCTGAGAATAAACAAAGGGGCAAAAACCAAGAATAAAAACAAATAAACTTAATCCTCCTTTAAGAAAAAAGTATCTCATCTCAGCTCCTTAATGAGCAGACAACTTACGGAACTAGTAGACGTAAGTTGTAGTCCATCTTTTAGGCGGACGTCTGCGAATTAACCCCGTAGCTTATCCTAAAAATATCGTAGAGATTTTTAGGATGTTTAAGCAAGGGATATTTTTAATGAGCCCACAACTTATGGAGTTTACGATCATAAGTTGTTTGGGCGCCTGCCTGCCGGTAGGCAGGAATTAACTCCAGTAATTATAGTCCGCCAATGCATCTTCGGCTTGCACCCGGCCTTAAGCGGCAAAGAAAAACCGAAACCCCCACGGTATCGGTAATAATTCATATATGACCTTTACAAAAACACATTACTCTAAACTAATTATCTGACCCCCTTCGTGCGGAGCACTCTTGGGGTCCGTTTTTTCTTCTCCTGATGTTACGAAAAACAATCCCCATTTCTGGTTAATTGTTTTTCGTTTAAGGAAGCTGTCTATCAGATTTAGGTTCAGCCTAATCTTGCTGAATCAGACTTTTTTTTATTCATCTGACCCCCTTCGTGCGGAGCACTCTTGGGGTCCGTTTTTTCTTCTCTTGATATTGCGAAAAACAATTTCCATTTCTGGTTAATTGTTTTTCGCTTAAGGAAGCTATCTATCAGATTTAGGTTCAGCCTAATCTTGCTGAATCAGACATTTTTTTATTCATCTGACCCCCTTCGTGCGGAGCACTCTTGGGGTCCGTTTTTTCTTCTCCTGATGTTACGAAAAACAATCCCCATTTCTGGTTAATTGTTTTTCGTTTAAGGAAGAAAAAACGGAGAGGGAGAGATTCGAACTCTCGTGAGACTTACGCCCCAACCGCTTTTCGAGAGCGGCCCGTTATGACCACTTCGGTACCTCTCCAATTTCAACTCATAACTCTTAGGTCTTCACCTCGTAGGTGGTGCAGATTTGTTTGCACCACCTACGAGGTGGGGATGGTAAGATTTAAACCGCTTTACGCTGCCTATTATTGAAATTTAAACAAAATCAGGAATGATAAAATAGCATAAACAATAAAAATTGCTGCTACGAGATTCTTTTTGGTCAACATCCATTTATTAAAACTCTCGACATTCGATTTCAAATGATTTTCCAATTTAGCGTACGCTTCGGCGGAAAGAGTAAGTAAAACGATACCGACCATCAACACCAGCGCATCAACCCAAAGCAGTATAATTTTTAAAAATTCAGCAACAGATAACCCCATGATGCCTCCTTTGTTTACTATTCTACTCTTTTAACAACTAGCAATCAAAATTCCATAAATTATTCATTGCTAAGCCTGTAATGCTGAAAAAACATCTGGCGAGAAGTTTCATAGGCAGGTTAAATTATAGCAGAATTTAATAGGGAAGGCAAAAGAAATGACTGTGCTACGGGCGCTACGGTGCCGCTATTTATCCCTTGATTAATTAAGCATCATCTTCACAATAACATCATCGCAGGTATATTCGGCCTTATCCGGACCAAAAGAAACAATAACCGGGGGAGAACAATTAAATACTCCACCGCATGAAGCGGAACATTCGGTATAAACGGATAAACTGGTCCCGCAACTGGAAGCGCCGCTCGCGCAAAAAGCATAATCAGGATCATACATATACGCGGTATGCCAAAAATCTTCCACTTTGTTACTGTCCAGATATGGCCCATCCCATTTATCAACATCAGACTGTGTCCATTGGCATGAGCCTTCAACAACTCCCACCGGTGGACGGGAAATCAATCCTGCCCGAGCAGTATTAAAATAAACTTCGGGATTTTGCACGGAGAACGCCGGACAGCCGTTCGGAAATCGGCCAGTATCGCTATAAAGGGCGATAACCGCGGTTTTAATTGATTTTAGATCCTGGGTTGTCTTGGCAAGCTTGCTTTTTTCAATGGCCTTAAACGCGTTCGGCGCAATTATAGCCGCCAGAACCGCAATTATAGCAATCACCACTATAAGCTCTATCAAGGTAAAACCCCAAACAGTCTTTTTCATAATTTTATCCCCTAAAAATCACTTAAAAATAACAACTTTATTCAATAAATAAATTCTCTTCTTGAAAATTACCGGCACAATATATTTTCGTGTATATTGTACTGCTGAAATACGAGGGTTTCAATAAAGAAATGTGCAAAGTTGAAACATTCTCATCTTATTAAATATTCGTTGCCGGAGTGAGCCGGTTAGGCATATTTCTAACCGAGACATCAAAATTATGCGGATTCCCAACAATTTGACAATGGCTTCCGCTTGAATCGCAATTATCAAGAAGATTCCATACTACTCCGGAAACCCTGCCATTATAAAATTCCAGATGATTCAAACTTATAGATTCCTGATCGGTAGCATACACATGCCCTGCCTGCTGCCAAAAAGCGTCGGCAATCAATTCAGCCATACTTTCACACAGTGTTCCGTCATAATCCAGGCGACGGGCGCCATTACAAGCACTAACAACTACGGTCCCGCCATCTTCCAGGCTGGGCCCCATTTGTTTCATATTATTATAATCCGCGGCGTTAAAATAATCACTCCCGCCGGAACCGTTGCCCCATCGGATAGACCTCAGATTACCATGCCCTTCAAACCATATAAAATTAGCTCTTTGTTCCCGAGAAGTTCCAACCTGCGCCGCTGATTTTACCGAATTAATGGCATCGGCATCCGTATCTGCCTTATAATACATTACTCTGTATCCGTTTGAAATAACTGAAGAAATTATATCCGATTTATTTGATATAGCGCCGTTATTATCATACTGAGCGAAGACCAATATTGCCAACGGCCTCTTATCAGGAGTATCCATAATCCTGTTTTTCACTATTTCCTTAAAATCATGATCGTAAAAACGGCCTTTATCCGGAAGCAATTCTGAATACACCGAGAAAGCCCTCTTATCTGCAGCGGTCTGGCGCAAAACTTCCTTATTGTTGGTCAAAACGACATTAAACGTTGCCGGCGCTTTTTTGCCCGTTACCGAAGCCTGAGGTGATTTTTCTACCTGCAAAGACTGATAATCCAGCGGATAAAATTCGGTATCGGATAAAGAAATTCCAGTAGGAAGATTGTTTTCGCCTCTCACGACTGTCGCGGTCCTTATCATGCCTACCGTATTACCGCTTGCATCCAGGACCTTGGGATTCTGGTTCCCGTTATACACATCCACCAAATTACTCTGCTGATCTTCGGTAAGCATAGTTTCAATATAAGACGCGGCTATCTTATCACTGAATGAAGAAAATATTTTTTTGACATTTTCTTTATCCATTCCTCTCATAATATCTATGCCGGTTTGCAAATTAATACGGGCCATATAAGCATTGGCTCCGGTCGGAGAAGCTTTATAATAACCATCCATGATCGGAGAGGTTTTTTGAATCCCTATCTGAGAAACAATTTTGTCCTGGGTGGCAGTGTCGAAATACCCGAATATCGCACCACTGTTTTCCGCCTTTACCTTTAAAAGTAAATCCGCCTCTTTCTGGATCTGTTCGTCTAAATCCTTTGAGTAGTTTTTCGCGGCATTTTGTATTATGCCATTGGCGATATTGGGCTTCACTAAATCAGCAACTTTAATAAGCCGTTCATCATCGCCTTTAGCGATATAACCTGTTACCGTGGAAGAACTCTGAAATTTCTGCATAAAAGCGGCAACTCCGTCCATCCTGCGAAGCAAACCTTTTTCTTCATGCTGTGTTTTTTGGGCGGAGTCTTTTATTTCAGACTGTTCTTTATAATAATAATCCACTATTCCGTTAAATACTTCCGCCTGACTGCCTGAATTAAGCCGGGAAAACGTGGTATATGCACTATCAACTCCGGGATTAATATTTTCCGGATTACTCCCCATAATCGTACAGAGCAAACCTGCCGTAACATTATCGGCCTTATCCATATCCAGTAAAGAAGCTCCCAAATATGAAGGATTATCAAGTATCATAGAAGTAATTGCCGCCACGCCTACGTTCTTGACTCCGGCTTTAAACGAATCATATCCTACATGATCTATTCCCTCAAGGACACTGCGTACTCCCTGAGCGTCTTTGGTGCTGGTATCAATCAATTTCTGCTGATCAATACCAAGATCTGTCATCAACAGCAATGCCTTTTCCCTTATCTGTATCTCCTTCTTCTCAGCGGCTGCATTATTACCCGCCTGAACCAAAAACGCATTTTCCCGCTCACGCCAGATATCCGGCATTGACGCAACGCCGTCTTTTACATACAAGGTATTGGTTTTGGCGTCGTATAACGAAGTAACATCTTCAAAAACCGACCCTGATAATATCTTAGAATCTACGCCTTTAACAACGACATTTTCCGGGCTCCAACTAAAATCTTTACCAAACAGAGATTTCCAAAGTTCGCTTGTTTTGGTGAACACCTGCTGAGTTTTGGTTAGTTTGTCGCCGGTCAGTTCGTATGAGTTACCCTCTTTAGCCGCGAGTTGAAAAAAAGCTTCTTTTTTAACCGCGTTCCATTGTTCGGTATATTTCCCGAAATTATCCACTGTTTTTTGCATGGATTCTTTTTTTGCCGTATCTTTTTCGGAAACGAGAGAATTCTTAATCGTGTTAAATTTGTCCGTTACACCTTTAAGCAATTCATTCTGCCGTTTTGGGTCGGATACATTTACGAATAGATTTAATGCCATGGGTGTGGTTGTTTTATCAGTGCCGGAAAGAACGGGGTCTTCACTTATCAGCCGCGCAAGTAAATCAACTCCTTTTGCTTTATCCGCCTTAGAGAGCCATTCCCCGGCAGTCTTTAACGTATCCGGATTGCTCACCATATCGGAAATAACTGCCTGCCTGTTCTCCTGGGACAATCCAAGCACAATATCCACTGCTTTATTAGCATCAAGTCCGGAAAGAATTTTTTCAATAACCTCCTTGCTGCCCGAATTTAATATCTCGGATGCTTTCGCGGGAGCCATAGTTTTAAACCATCCCGTAACCACCGTTAGAGTATCCTGATTACCTGCCATATCGGCTATAACCGTATTCATAATCTCAGGAGTAACCTTTCCGATAATATCCACTGCTTTATTTACATCAAGCCCGCTTAAAACTTTAACCGCAGTATCTTTCCCTGCGACATTAAGTATCCCGGCCGCATCATCCGACTTCATAGTCTTAAACCATCCTGTTACCACAGCCAGAGAAGCAGTATCTTCGGACATCCCGGTTACAACGGAAGCCCGCACATTTGCATCAAACTTAAGCATAATTTCCACCGCTTTATTTGTATCGAAACCTGACAAAACTTTAATCGCAGTCTCTTTGCCGGCAGTATTAAGCATAGCGGCTGCTTCATCAGTCTTCATGGTTTTAAACCATC
>JAQUMS010000083.1 GCA_028717985.1 Candidatus Omnitrophota bacterium | reverse complement strand
ATTTCCTCGGCGAGAGGAAAAGGAATTTTAAGATGTTCCTCCAGAGCACGCGTGATATCATCGCCGCCCGTCTGTAATATTTCTATGTTACGCAAGACACCGTTATTAAAAATCAAGACTTCGGTTATATCGCTGCCGACGTCACACAAAATATTGATGCCGTTTTTCAGTTCTTTCGTAAAAACCGCTTCGCTTGTGGCAAGGCCGGAAAAAACAAGGTCTTTGATCTCATATCCGGATTGATTCACCGCGAGCGTAAGGCTTTGTACCGAAGACGCCTTACTGCACACAAGATTAAGATCAACTCCTAATTTATGGCTATAAAGCCCCAGAGGATTTAAAATATTCTCCTCGGAATCAACTGAATACTGATACGGGATATAATTTATCACTTCATCATCGAGGTGCGCCCCTAAAATAAGCGCCTGCTCGTTAACTTTATGAATATCACTGGCCGTAATCGCCTTCCCCCCCCGTATTGATAAAGGAATGACCGCGTGGCTGTGCTTTACGCTCAAATCCTGACCTGAGATACCTATCGTAACAAATTTGATATTTATGCCTGAACGCGCCCTGAGGGTTTTCAAGATCTTACTGATGCTCCCCACAAGCTCAACGGAATCAACTATCTGACCTTTACGGACCGCTTTAGACTGGTTATTTTCAAGGTACAAAGAAATGATCTTATTTCTTTTCACTTCTCCGACAGCGGCGGAAATCTTACTTGAACCTATATCAAGCGCGCATATATAATTCGTAAACATCGATCATCTCCTCATCATGAAACACGCCCGGTTAACCTCTAGTATACTTCTAGTATACTTCGTTACTATCCCCGGGCTTTTTCTCTCATTTCGTTCAATTTTATAACAGGCTCCTTGAACCGTAAATCAATATATTGAATACTCCCCCATTCATTATTCATCTGCTTCAGCAACTCAGAAAGAACCCCCACATTCGTTTTTAAGTCTTCAAATCCAATTTTAACTTCCACTTCGGGAGAAGCCGTCCTGATATAGTAGTTATTCTGATTAGGAGCACCTGTATCAGACAACGACACAAAAATACTGGCGTTATTGATATTAGCAACGTCAATACGCCGGATACGATAATTTTTTAAGGAATTTTGAGCTTCTCTGATAATATCGATTGCGAAGGTTAATTCCGGAATATTATACTCCTTGTTCCCCTTTTGGCAACTCATCTTTTTTTCTATGCCGGATATCCGGGGAACATCGGGAATTGCTCCGGGAGGTTTGGAAGGCAAGGGGAAAAAATTCTTCTGCTCATCGACATAAAAATTCCTGTTTGCGTAATTCACGTAGGCCACGGGCTTACGCCTCATGCAATCCGCAAACAGTGTATTAGGAAGGACCCGGACCAAACGCACACGTTTATAATCCGGATACGCATACATAATTCGATTTGATTCCCGCGCCAGGTCAAGAGTCAAAAGATTTTTCCCTTTGAGATAAGAAAAATCAATCACCCTGCCGTCTCTGACGACTATATTTTGTATGAGGAAATTGTTCGACTTTTGTAAACGCTGGGGGATAGTACATAAAAATGCCGCCACGGAAAGAACGGCGAGAAAAATAAAAAACGCTATCAGTTTATTAAAACGGCGCATGAATTAAGCTCACGGTGATAGATCAAACAGTCACATGTCACCTCGTCAACTGTCACAAGGAGCTATGACCTATCAAATACGTTAGTTTTATTGTGTGAACGGAGGAACGCGGTATTCAACATCCGCATGCACAAATTGAGAAAATCTATTCCGATAACGCGGGCGGCTTTCGGCAATAAACTCGTCTGTGTCAAACCCGGGATAGTATTAACTTCCAAAACAAAAGGGATATTGTCTTCCCGTAAAATAATGTCCACGCGGGAATATCCGAAACATCCCAAAATACGATGAGCATGCTCGGCGGCTTCCTGCACTTTCCGCGCGACAGGCAGAGGCAATGAAGCCGGAACCACATATTCCGTCATCCCTTTGCTGTATTTGGCTTCGTAATCGAATATCCCTTTGGCGGGAACGATTTCGATCGGCGGCAATGCCCGGTCATCAAGTATTCCCACGGTCAATTCCCTGCCCTTAATATACTCCTCGATCAAAATAACTTCATCGAACGCGAACGCAAATTCAACAGCATGAGCCAAAGAGTCTTTTGAGGTAACAATGGATAAACCTATACTGGAACCGTGTTTTGCCGGTTTTACGACAAGAGGAAAATCAAAACATGTGGTCGGTACTCTTCCCCCCGAAGACACAAACATATCTTTTTCAAGAACGATATGCTGCGCGACATGTAAACCGTTCGCGGCAAATAATCTGCTGGAAACCGACTTATCCATCGCCAATCTGCTCGCGTCCACTCCGGACCCCGAATAAGGAACATTGATCCGGTCCAAAAGGGATTGGATGCCGCCGTCTTCCCCGAAACGCCCATGCAGTGCAATAAACGCGCAGGCGATACGCTGTTCTTCAATAGTGACAATATTAGCCGCTTCATTATCGGTCTGAATATCAATGGCGACGGTTTCAAAACCGGATGTCGAAAACGCTTCATAAACAGCGCTTCCGGATTTAAGAGAAATATCGCGTTCGCTCGAAGGCCCTCCCATAAGAATGCCTATTTTTCCGCATTTTTTTTGAAACTCGGCCTGATCTATTTTTTTGTTTTCCATATTTTGATCTCGGTATCCAACCTGATATTAAACGAGTTATTTACTTTTCTCCGGATAAGCGAAATAAGTTTCAAAACATCCGCCGCAGAGGCACCGCCGGTGTTCACGATAAAATTCGCGTGACGGCGTGAAACCTCAGCCCCGCCGATCCGCGTGCCTTTTAAACCACAGTCATCTATCATTTTTCCGGCGGATATGCCTGAAGAGGGATTTTTAAAAACACAGCCCGCTGAAGGCGCCGTCATATCCTGAAGCCGCATCCTCTCGGCACAATAGTTCCTGATCGTAGAGGAAATATTTTTTGAATCACGCGAACGCAGCCGAAATCCAACAGCAAGCACAATACAACGAGAAAGACCGGAACTACGGTATGAAAACCCGATCTCGTTCCTGTTCAGGACTTTTATGAACCCATTATAATCCATTATCGTAACATTTTCTACTATTTCTTCTATGCTTGATCCCCAGGCACCCGCATTCATCGCCAGAGCGCCTCCTATCGTCCCGGGTATACCGGCCAAAAATTCAGCCCCTGAAAGATTGTGCTGAATACAAAAAGCCGTAAACTGAGGAATAGACACGCCCGCGCCGCAGGAAACAAACAAACCGCGCGTATCTATTCTTTTAAAAAAAGGCGCGTTTAACTTAATAACCATCCCCTTAAGCCCATTATCACCCACCAGAAGATTACTTCCCGCTCCCACACTATAAATATATTTTTTTTTCGCACAGGCAAACAAAACCCCATACCTGAGGTCATTACTATCCCTCGGTTCAAAAAATATTTCTGCCGGCCCCCCGATTTTAAATGTTGTATGCCTCATCATCGGTTCATTCCGCCTAACCACACCTTTTATTTTTTGATCTAAATTCATATGCGCTCTTTAAACGAAAAAAATCAACCCAGCAGTTTCGCAAGTTGATCGCTGACTTTCGTAATATCCCCGGCGCCCAAAGTCACGATCACGTCTTTATCACGTGCCATAGTTTTGATAAATTCAGGAATACTCTCTTTGGGAACGAAATCAACTTCTTTATGTTGAAAAACTTCTTGTACCGCGTCTCGCACCGACTCTCCCGTTACTCCGGGAATCGGTTGTTCGCTCGCGGCATAAATATCCGTTATAATAACCTTATCCGCGTATTCAAAACACCTTCCGAATTCCTGCAGCAGCGCCTGGGTGCGCGTATACCGGTGAGGTTGAAAAATAGCGATGATCCGGCGAGAACCGAACTGTTTTAACGCCGCGAGGCTGGCGCGGATTTCCGTAGGATGATGGGCATAATCATCTATAACCGTAAATTTATCGGTGCTTAATTTAACCTCCAACCTGCGTTTAGCGCCCTGAAAACCGGCAAGAACTTTTTGGATCACCTCAACGCGAATTCCCAACTCTAACCCCGCGGCAATAACCCCGGTAGCGTTGGAAATATTATGCAAACCTCCCAGAGAAAGACGAAATAAACCGAGCGGGACACCGTTATACCTGCAATCAAACCGGGACGACAACGCGTCCAGACAGATATTTTCAGGATGAATATCCGCCTGATCCGATAAACCAAACAGCACATGCCTGCGCTTATAATTTTTAAGAAGATTTCTCAAATTTTTGTCGTCGTAACAGCAAAAAAGACACCCGGGATCATCTGTCCTCCCGATAAACTCCCGAAACGCGTTAATTTCGTTTGAAAAATCCTTGTAATAATCCAAATGTTCCCGGTCAATATTGGTGATAATCGAATACCTCGGAGAATAGTATAAAAAAGAACCGTCTGATTCATCCGCTTCAGCCACAAAAAATTCACCGTCCCCGACGCACGCGTTTGTGTCGATATTACGGACTATCCCGCCGACCGCGATAGTCGGACATAACCCCGCTTCCAGCAAAAGATACCCCAGCAACGATGATGTCGTGGTTTTTCCATGGCTCCCGGCAACAGTAATAACTGTCTTGTCTTTCATCAATTCCGCCAAAGCCTGAGCTCTTTTCATAACCGGGATCCCCAGGCTTCTGCCCTCTGCCATTTCAGGATTATCATCCTTGATCGCCGAAGAATATACTATCACACCCGCTCCCCGGACCTGTTCAGCTCTGTGCCCGATAAAAATCCGCGCTCCCGCGTTATGAAGGGAATCCGTAGCCATGGAACTCTTCACATCGGAACCGCTGACCGTGAAACCCCGGCGCAAAAACAAATGAGCGATCCCGCTCATGCCGATACCGCCGATGCCGATAAAATGATAGTGTTTTTTCATGAATTCAATCAACGCGTTTGTTACCTGGTTACCAGATCCATAAATAAAGAATGCGCATCGCGTTGTGTAAACGCGTTGTAATTCTCTTTCATCTCTTTTATTTTATCCGGCGTATTAAGCAACTCCTCAACCACATCCCTCAGCATACCCGATTCAGCGCCGGTATCCGTCATAACCTCAGCACAATTCTTTTCTTTGAGAACAAGAGCGTTCGCCGCCTGATGATTATACGCGAAAGGATAAGGAATAATTATCGCAGGGATACGGTAAAAAATCAACTCTGAAATAGTCGTTGCCCCTCCGCGGGAAATAACAAGGTCCGCGGCGGAATACACATAGTGCATCGCTTCAAAAAAATCAAACACCCGGGAAGGAAAACCAACACTCTCGTAATGTTTTTTTATTCCCTCAAAATCATTTTTACCCGTGATATGTATAACCTGAAAGGGAACGGCAGTACGCAGAGAACCACTATCCCGGGAAAACACGGTATTAATTGTTCTGCTCCCCTGGCTCCCCCCCATCACAACAAGAGTAAAAATATCAGGCTTAAGGCCAAAATAACGGACTGCTTCATTTTTCCCAACCGTCACAAGAGACTTTCTCAGCATATTCCCCGTTAAAAATATTTTTTTAAGGGCTGCGGGATCAAAATATGTTTTGCTGTTTTCAAAAGATAGAGCGCAGGCATCAGCGAACGCGAGAAGAAAACGCGTGGCGCGGCCGGGGATAACGTTTTGTTCATGAAGAATGATTTTTTTTACGCCGCAGATACGCGCGGCAATTACAACGGGGACACTGGAAATACTTCCAAACCCGGCTACGCAGTCGGGTTTGAATGTATATACAATCCACAGGCTGTCAAAAAAACTCCTGAAAAACTTTATAACCGCCGCAACGCTTGTGAATGATACACGTTTTGGGATAGAAACACAGGTGATATAAAAACAACGGGATATGCCCCGGAATAGGGCAGGATCCGTTACGCTCGACGCGGGCAAAACAATCCCGGTTTCCGCTTCCGGATACCGGGATATAACATCCTGTAAAAAACTTAAAGCGGGAAAGATATGTCCCCCGCTTTTTCCTGTAACAGCCAAAATTTTCATATGTGTTTTTTTAATCTACAGTGATTCACCTGTCCGCGAAACATTCATAATAAGCCCTACAGCCACCATATCAAAAATCAATGAAGACCCGCCGTAGCTGATAAAGGGCAGAGGCAATCCTTTGGTCGGAAGTATCCCGCAGGAAACGCCGATATTTATTACTGTTTTAAACGCCAGCATAGAGGT
>JAQUMS010000082.1 GCA_028717985.1 Candidatus Omnitrophota bacterium | reverse complement strand
TCCTTACAATGATACGGGAGCAGGAAACTCGGATGGGACTACCGGAACGACAGGAACTTCAGGAAGCACAAGCGGGACATCGACTACGGGGGGAGGAAGCACCGGAGGAGGAAGTGGAGGAGGAGGAGGAGGTGGTGGTGGTGGTGGCGGCGGTGGAGGCGGAGGCAGCAGTGGAGATAGTGGAAGCTCAACCACAGATACCCAACTTATAACCCAATCGTTATCTCTTCTGCAAAGTTCAACAAACGGATCAGAAGCCTATGCGTTAATTCAAGAAAAAAGCATTTCGATTATATTCGATGATTTCAGTAAATATGGCGTAACAAACGCGGCGGCTTTTTGGTGGGGAATCACTAATAACAAAATATATATAAACCAGGACCAACGGTCAGCTCCTGCCGCGGCGATTGCCGCTCTTATAGCCCATGAAGCAACACATGCTGACTATTCATACAATCCCCAAACCTGGATCACCTTCACACTACAGCAGCATCCGGAGCTTACACAAGATGATATCCATATAGATGTTACCCCGTTTGATTCAATAGACCAGGAATATCAGGCTTTTACCAGACAGGTTAACTCATGGAATGAGCTAAAAGGAACAAGCTCTGACATGAATAATGACGGCTGGGCGGCAATTTTTGCCCAGGGAGAAGATTATATGAAAACCCAGCTCCGTTCCTCATACGCGTCTCAGAGTCTTCCAGAATACTAATATAACCCGGGAGAAAATCATGAATCGAATTTTCAAAAATATGGCACTAACGGTGTTTTTCTTAACAGGAGCTGTCTTTATGACAAATCTTAACGGTTGTACCCCCCACCTTACATTTGAAACGTATTCAAGCAAAGACCCTGAAATTAACCTTTCTATGCAGTATATCTCCGGTTGGCAATCCAGCGAACACCGGGGATCCAACAACAGCTACGCGCAGGTTTTATTTTACGAAAAAGCGTCTTCTGAAAAACAATTATCCGCAATCATAGCTGTTACCGTCAGAAACAAAAAAGGCGAGAAAACAGACGATAGTAATACTATCGTTGACGACCTAATATCCAAACGCCTCAAATTCAAAGACGCGAAACTGGAATCAAAAACACAAGGGACAGTACTGGGGGCCCCATCGGTCATTATTGATTTAACGTATAAAACACTCGATAAACTTTACAGCACCGATGCAAAATTCGTGCCGGTAAAAGAAAAGATTATAGTCGCAATTAAAGAGAACACGCTATACACAATCAGGTATGAGAACGCGGCTGAACGTTTCAGTACATATGAATCCGCGTTTAACCATATTGTTAAGACCATAACAATCAAAAAAACACACTAGCCCATCAGATCCATATATTTTTGTCCAAAGCGCGGTACTGAATTGCTTCCGCGAGATGTTCAGCAGCAATGGATTCCTGCCCGGAGAGGTCGGCGATTGTCCGCGCGACTTTTAAAATTTTATTATACGCTCTCGCTGAAATTCCTAACTCATGGATCGCCATTTTCAACAGATCTTTTCCAGCCGCATCTATTTGACAAAATATTTTTCTCTGCCTGTGATTCATCTGCGAGTTACAATATAACCCGCACTCTTTAAACCGCTCACGCTGGAGTATCCGTGCCGCTTCAACGCGGCATTTTATAAAAGCTGACTTTTCTGATTCTCCCCCGTCCATTAACTCATCCGGCTGTACTGCCGGAACTTCTACATGAAGATCTATCCGGTCCAGTAACGGGCCTGAAATCTTCGCTCTATACCTCTGAACCTGAGTTGGAGAACAATGACATTGTTTTTTACGATCCCCCAGGAACCCGCAGGGACAGGGATTCATAGCCGCCAACAGCATGAAATCACTCGGATAACGTAACGACTTCGCCGCGCGGGAAATAGTAATAGCCCTCTCTTCCAGGGGCTGACGAAGGGATTCAAGGCTTGCGCGGGTAAATTCGGGAAGCTCATCCAGAAACAGCACCCCATTATGGGCGAGACTGATTTCTCCCGGTTTAGGGACTTGCCCGCCTCCAACCAAAGAAATATCGGACGCAGTATGATGCACACTTCGAAAAGGACGAACCGCTATCAATGACTGATGGAATGGTAAATATCCGGCGGCACTGTAGACCATAGTTGTTTCCAGGCTCTCCTCAAGAGTCATTTCAGGCAAAATTGTAGGAAGACGGCTGGCAAGCATTGTTTTGCCGCTTCCCGGGGTACCAATCATAAGCATATTATGAGATCCCGCGGCCGCAATCTCCAGAGCTCGTTTCGCAAACCATTGCCCTTTCACTTCGGCAAAATCAATTTCATATTTGCGAGAATTTATAAATAATTCGGCGGTTTGCACCTTACAAGGAGCTATAGAAATATCTCCGCTCAAAAACCCAACTGCATCAATCAAGCTCTGTACAGGATAAACCTCTATCCCTTCTACGATCCCCGCTTCCATGGCATTACCTGAGGGCAGAATTATTTTTTTCACCCTATTTTTTTTAATAAACAAGGCTATCGGCAGGGCTCCCCGGACAGATCGAACCTCACCATTCAAAGCAAGCTCGCCTATAATAAGATATTCCCTGAAACGGACCGGATCAATTTGTTCAGTTGCCGCCAGTATCCCAAGAGCCGCCGGTAAATCAAACGCAGGCCCCTCTTTTCTGATATCGGCGGGCGCAAAATTGACAGTTACACGCGAAGACGGATATTTATATCCTGAATTTTTTATCGCCGATTTCACCCGTTCTTTGCTTTCTTTAACCGCCGGATCAGGCAAACCAACCATCGAAACCATAGGCAATCCGGATGAAACGTCAATTTCGATTTCTATCGGATAAGCTTCCAATCCGATTAATGACACTGAAAAGACTTTGGACAGCATCCTTGACTCTCCTTTCACGAAGCAAAAGAATACTCCATAGATACCTATACTCTGCACTACTTATAATAGACGTGCAAAGAAGAGAAATCTTACAAAAAATTTAAAAAATTTATCTCGTGGAAAGAAGTGAATACAGGATACAAAATTGAAGCCGGTAATAAAAAAGCCGGATGATTTCATCCGGCTTAACGTGCGGTTTTAGAGGATCGCTTCCGTATAATTTTCTATTTCAGATTTTTTATCTTCTCTTCAATATACCAGGAAAAGTATCCTTTGTACCTCTTCTGTAAAACAGGATTTTTCCAATCATTTCCCCTGACAGTTTTACGGCATTTTTTCGCGCCGCAGAAGCAGGAAAATGTCACAGAAGGATCAACGTCTATCATTGCATAATCAAGGCTCAATTCCTCGCCCTTTTTAATGTCTCTCATCGCGACAATCGCGAATTGGCCTTTAACCCCGCAATTGGGTGAACAACTATGATTCAGGAAATCATCGTCTTCTAATTCATCCTCACCGAGCCCGCTTAAAAGATATAAATCATCCGCAATCTGCGTGGCATAATTAAAAAGAAACTCTTTGTATTTTTTCTCGAGTTTTTCATAATCTTTTTCGGTTATAATCGCGCCGCCGCACATATTTATCAATTCGTTTTTTTTAATATTCTGCACCGCGAAAAGTCCCTTTCCCTGAATATCCGAAGTCCTAAGCTGCACTTTCGGGCTCAACCAGGAAAAGCCTCTATTCCGCAATAACTCAGTGGTAAGATTTTTTTTTCTCATAGACGGTCCCTGATTATTTCTTTTGAGGCGAAGCCTTATCCGTTATCCGGGTAATAACAATTCCTTCTTTTCTCAATATCCTGAGGACATCATTGAATAATTTTTCATCTTTGCCCACGGTCTCGCAAAAAAGCATGCCCTGGCCCTGAATTCTGCCTTCCAAAAGCATACGTGCCATAGTAGCTGTAAATAACGCGGTTATTTTCTGCATGGAATTCAAATTTTCATTTTTCCCGGAAAAACTTCTGATCTGCCAACAGATTTTTGTATTCCCGGACGCGCCAATCGTAATCTCGGCAAGGGACACATTATCCTCTGTTTTGCGTTCCAGAAGATTTTTGGTAACCGCGAGGGACTCTTTCTCAAACATTCCGTAATTGTGCAAATACCGGAACATATGGGAGAATCCTAACGGACGAATATTGCGATAGGTGAACGTGGGGATTTTTAAATCCCTGGTCAGATTTTCGAATCCACTCTGGGCATAATAGGTTTCGGAAGAGATACCGCATATTATTTCTTCGCGATAGCCGCCGAACGGCGGAAAATTTACCTTTCTGCCTCGGATCTTCTGCCAGGAAGGCAAAAGAAATTCAAGAACAAGGTCTTCAAAACACCATAAAAAAGGGAAATAAAACCGTTTTGGGGAAAGACTGCCCGCCTTGACCTCTATTTCCTTAATAGCGGAATTTACAGCTATTTCCCTGCCCAGGATTAAATTCACAAGACCAGGGCAAAATCCACAGCCGGGAATAACTTTAATCTTTTTTCTTTCAGCCGCCGCCTTGTTTTGAAGATAAAAATCAGTATCCAAATCGGAAAGGTCTATAAGATCCTTTCCATACCGGAGAGCCAGCTTAAGGCTTTTTTCTCCCAAACCTCCCGGGAGAACCCCAACCAACACGTCGCAGGAACGGATCTGGCTTTCATCTGTCAAAAAAGCGGTTTCATTCCCCAAACCAAATTTTTTAAAATAAACCAGCAGCGCTTTTGAGATCCTCCCGCTGCCGATAATACGAATTCTCATTTTACCTTGAAGATTTCCGGAATGACACGGGACGCCTGATGTATTTCCGGAGAATAATATTTAAACACGGATTCTTTCTTCATCTGGCCAAAACGCTCTTCCAGGTCCTTGGGATTAAATTTGTCAAAGTCATATTTCTTTGAAGCCCCCATAAAACAATAATCTCCACAATGATACGAAGGCATATCAAGCCTAACCATGGAAACATGCGGGAAGACCTTTTTCAAATTAGTAAATGAACTTTTAATCAGCGGCGTATCAAGGAAAGAACCGATCTGAAATGAAGCTATCCCGTCTTCTTTTAAAGCCGCAAAGATATCCTGATAAAACTTATAGGCGAACAATGATACGGATGGACCGATAGGATCGCCGCCGTCGATAATAACCATATCGAAATAATCCTTATGGCGCTTCATGAAGTTTTTTCCGTCCTCATGAAATAGCCGGAGTCTTTTATCGTTAAACGCCCCTTGATTAACAAAGGTCAAATATTGTTTCGCCAATTCAATGACTTTTTTATCAATATCAACCATGAATATCTCATCGGGGTTATACTTCAGGCATTCACGGAGCGTCCCGCCGTCCCCTCCTCCGATAATCAAAAACTTTTTAGGGTTTGGATGAAGCATAAGAAAAGGATGCGTAAGCATTTCATGATAAATAAATTCGTCGCTTTCCGAAAGCTGGACGATATCGTCCAGGACAAAAACCTTCCCGTAGACCGAATTATCAAATATCAGGATTTTTTGATACGGACTTTTTCCTTTAAAAATAAGTTTTTCGATCAAAAAGCAATGCTTCATTTTACCGTATCTTTTCCCCGGAACCGTCCTTTCACAAAACCAACTCATTTTTTTTGTTTTCATTTTCACCTCGATTACACGCAATAATACTCGGGTATTACCTGAGACGCGAAATGCATCTGCGGAGAATAATACCCGGTTTTTAAGTGGAGTTTTTTAAAACGCCGTTCTATCCCCTGTGTAGATACTGTATGAAAGTCGGTTTTTGTTGAAGCAAACGAAAATGAACATTCATCAAAGGGAAAACATCCGACATACGCCCTATGTACAGTAAAATTCGCGAATGTTTTTCGTATCGCCGCTCTTCCTTTTTTCGCGAATTCTTCCCGGAAATACGCGGTTTGAAAAGCCGCGATCCCGTTATCGCGTAACGCTTCACGTATATCCCTGTAAAAAACCGCGCTCCAAAGCGCGTTTGACGGGCCATACGCGTCTGTTGAATCATTTATGATAATATCAAAATATTCTTTACGCTTTTTTACGAACATCAACGCGTCTTCATTATAAACCCTGACACGACTATCAGAAAATGCCCCTTGGGAAAGTCCCGGCAGATATTTTTTCGACACCCGAATAACTTCGCTGTCTATATCCACCAGCATAATTTCTTCAACGGGATGTTTAAGCAGCTCTCTCAGAACGCCGCCGTCGCCTCCGCCGATAACCAGAATTCTTTTAGGCATTGGATGACACATCATTGCCGGATGCACCAGCATTTCATGATACACGAACTCATATTGGGTGCATAATTGAATCAAACCGTCAAGTAC
>JAQUMS010000081.1 GCA_028717985.1 Candidatus Omnitrophota bacterium | reverse complement strand
TGTAAATTTAACGCCATTTTCCTTGATAAAAGCCAGGTTAAAGTTAAAGGTACTCCTGATATTTCATCGTATAAAGGGGTGTGGGTTTTTGCCGAGCAGAAAAAAGGAAAAGTTCAGTCAGTTTCTTTTGAGTTGATCGGAAAGGCTTCGGAATTGGCGGCAAAGCTTAAAACACATACCGTGGCAGTCCTTTTGGGGCATGATATTGGACATCAGGCTCAGGAATTGATCTGTGCGGGAGCCGATATCGTGTATGTGGTAGATTCTCCTCAATTGGCAAGTTTTCAGGATGAGCCGTATACAAACGTTTTAGTTAAGCTTATCGCGAAGTATAAGCCGGAAATTGTTTTAAGCGGCGCGACATTTATCGGCAGGTCTTTGATCTCGAGGGTCGCGATTAAGATAAACGCCGGTTTAACCGCGGATTGCACCGGTCTTGATATTGACCATGAAAAAAAATTACTTTTGCAGACAAGGCCGGCGTTCGGCGGCAATATTATGGCAACCATCGTTACTCCGAATCACCGTCCGCAAATGTCTACTGTTCGCCATAAAGTAATGCCGCAGCCTACGCTGGACAAAAACAGAAAAGGCAAAATAATACAGGAAACGTTTCCCCTGGAGTGTTTTGCTTCCCGTTCAAAACTGCTGGATGTTGTTGAAGAAGTCGAAAGTTTGGTTAATATCGCCGAAGCGGATATTATTGTTTCCGGAGGCAGAGGCATGGGCGGGCAGGAGAATTTCAAACTTCTTGAAGAATTGGCCCAGGTTATTGGCGGAGCAGTCGGCGCGTCCCGAGCGGTCGTGGATGCCGGTTGGATGCCGTATTCTCATCAGGTGGGGCAGACAGGAAGAACCGTTGCTCCTAAAGTGTATTTTGCCTGTGGGATTTCCGGCCAAATCCAGCATCTCGTGGGTATGCAGTCTTCTAAAACCATAATAGCTATTAATAAGGATCCTGACGCGCCAATTTTTAAGATAGCAACGTATGGCATTGTGGGAGATGTGTTTCAGATTATCCCTGAATTGATTAAACAGTTTAAAGAAAAATTAAAGAAATAAAATATCCCGGATTTTCTTTTCCGTAAAGCCAAACAAAAGGTTGTTTCCCTCCTTGAATTTCACCCCCCATAGGCTATATTTTAGATGTAATACTGTAATGTAGCGCCCGTTAGAAGCATTTCGCTAACATCATCGGCGGTATATCAGACACACAACAACTCAATGGTTAACCGCCAAGGAATACCGTTAGAATTGATTTTCTAACAGGGTTGTTCGTAAGAATTACCCATCAAGGTGTCCCCCAAGAATACCGCCGATGTGTTATTAATCTCATTTGTTTAACTTTATATCTATGTTTGTTTGAGCCTATGGATAATTTCCGTTCGGAAGAACGCAGGTCATTCACCCGGTTCCCGGTTGGTTTGCTGGTGAGCTGTATTGAAAATACTGCCTATACGCAAATAGTTTCGGAAACGTCTGATATTTGTGCTCATGGGCTCGGGTTGATCAGTAAGCAGGATGTGCCCGTTGGAACGGATGTGGATTTGTTTTTGACTATGCCTGATAACGGAGAACAGGTTCCTGTTCACGGAGAAGTGGTGTGGTCAAAAAGCGTTGAACCCGGGATGTACCGTTTGGGAGTTATATTTTCCCGGAATTTTGAAATTAAGCCTGTTTCAATCGCGTTGAGGACTATAGAATTCAGAAAGAAATATCAGTAATTTATTGTTCTTTAGACAACATCTCAGGTCCCCCCAAAAGACCGTCATAGTATTCACCACAGCGTGTGCGTTCTCGGGATAGAACGTATAGGCATAGCTCTCCGGGAATATATTTCCGCTCAACGTAATTCTTTTGCGCAAAAGAATGCGAAAACGGAGTATATACTGTAGAGTGGGCCATAAACGTGAAACAGGTGAATATTGGGGGGGGATACTGAACAGGGGAATTAGTCTGATCGGAATACCCTGGGCAGTTGGAATGAAAGCCGATCTCCGCTGGGTGAAATCAGCGGAATACAGGAAGGGTGCCACTATGCATAGCATTTTAAAACCTAAAAAGCCTGTAGCACGATCAAGCTTCAATTCCTTGGGATGGAACGAGAGAAGGGTCTGTACGAGGTTCCCGGTAAGTGTTTTGGTTAAATGCGTCAGTAAAAATCAGCATATGCTCGCTGAAAGCTTTAACATTTCCGCTAAAGGTCTTGGTTTGATAACAAACGAAGAATTGTCCTGCGGATCGCGCGTGAATATGTTTGTTTTGGCTCCGGGAAGCGGTGAAAAAGTTGCCGTTCAAGGACGTGTTGTTTGGTCGGAAAATTTTGGATTCGGGAAGTACAAGATAGGGGTAGCGCTCGGCCATACTGAATTAAAGCCGGTTCCTATTGTATTGCGCGTAGTAGAGAATGGACATAAATACCACTAATTTTACGGCAATGTTGTCTCGGGAATACGAATGTAATGAAGCCAATAATTAGGGTTTTTTGTGTGATTTTTTTGATAATATTCAGTTGACAAATTCCCCATAATAGTATACTATTATGGGCGTGGTAAATAAGGGAGTAGAAATTCTTAAACTGCAAGGAAGAAGAAGGACTCACCTTGCAGTTTTTTTCTGCCATTATTTACTGATTCCTACAAGGACAGTTTTTTCTGATATATGAGGAAAACTGATTCTTAAGGATAGCCTTTCCTCTATATTTCAGGGAGGGGACTAACCCAGAAGGGTAGTTCTTCCTACATTTTCTAAGGAAAGGACTAAATCTTTTGAAGAAAGGAGGATAGTGAGTAATGGCACGAGGTAAAGTAAAATGGTTCAGCAATCAGAAGGGTTATGGATTCATTACTCCTGAATCAGGAAAAGACGTGTTTGTTCATTTCAGCGCGATTCAGGGTGACGGCTATAAAACTTTAGAAGAAGGGCAGGAAGTTGATTTTGAAATTGAACAAGGCCCTAAAGGTGAACAAGCCACAAAAGTAACGAAAGTATAAGCGACATAACGAAGGCCCGGCTTTCCAGCCGGGCCTTTTTTGAATCAAAAAGTTGCGTACCCGCGGTATTTTTTTAAAGAAATTTAAATTAACCGATGGCGAAAAAACTGTTACTTTTAAGTGTTATCATGGTCTCCTGTTGTTTTTTGGACGGATGCGCTATTTTTGATATTGCCGGCACATTAGTGAGCGGTACGTTTAATTTGGTGAATAGTCTTGCAGGCGCGGCTATAAATACAGCCAGCCAGATGCCTATGCCTCCTCCCGGAGTTTTCTTTTAAGCCGGTTTGTTCTTCCTTCCCCTGTACTCAAATGTTTCGTGGTATAAAATAATTGCTAAAATTTATTTTTCGCAGTAAACTACGTAGTGTGAGGTTTACGAGTTTTTAATTCTTGCCGACCGGAACGGGGCACGTAGCTCCGGAAATTTTATGGCCGGCTTTGGTTTGCCGACTGTGTGGTAGTATGAGTTCAAAACTGGAATACGAAAACATAGCGTGTAATATTACAGGCAGTCCGTTTATAGGACAGGAATGTATTGAAGTCGAATGGCTGCACATTGTCGATGATATGAAACAAGTCATATTAACGTCCGAGAAACAGTCCGAAAGTTGTATTAATGCTATTACCTGTTCCCAGGATCCTTTTCTTAAACAGCATTGCCCTATTCTTATTTCCGAAAAAATATGAGCCCCAATTTAAAATCCTTCAGATTGATTTTTTGGAAAGGGATAACTATCTTTTGTTTATGCTTTTCAGCCGTACGGTTCCCTTCCGCGTACGCCCAGGATTCGGATCGCGAACATTATAACGCGGGTATAATTTTCGCCTTGCAGGGAAGGTTTGAGAAGGCGGAAAAAGAATTCCAAAAAGGTTTAGAATCCGATAATCCGTTTGTTACCCCTTTGAAAGCCGGCCTTGTGATAGTAAAGGATGTCCGTGCCCATAAAATAAAAAATGAAACTGGGATACATATATTCAAAGCTACTGATTGGGCGAATAAAGGTGAATTAAATAAGGCCATAGATGAGTTTACTGCTGCGGTCAAGTTGGATCCGGAATATTATGTCACCTATAACGCGAGAGGATCGGTATACTTTATAAAAGGCGTGGACGATAAGGCGCTTGCGGATTTCAATCAGTCTATACGCTGTAATCCTTCCTATCCCAAAGCGTATTTGAACAGGGCGGGAATTTACGGTATAAAAGGAATGGTTCCGGAAGCTTTGGCTGATTTTAACAAGGCGTTGGAACTAAATCCCCGTTACCCCGAAGGGTTTTAACCGGGGTATTTTCTATTCCAAGAACGGTGAATATGAAAACGCGGTCCGTGATTTTTCAAAGGCGATAGCGCTTTATTCAAAATATTCCGCCGCGTACCACAGCAGGGCAATCGCCTACGGGTATCTGCATAAGTATCAAGAGGCCCTTGCTGACTTAAATACCGTCATCGAATTGAATCCCGGGAATGTCCTGGTTTATTACGATAAAGGATTAATATGTGAAAAACTCGGTGAAAAAAAAGATGCGATCGACGCATATCAGAAATTTATCCAGTCCGCACCTTTTCGCCTTATGGAACGCGCTAACGAAGCCCGCAACCGGATAGATGCCTTAAAATAATCCATCACGTTACAAGATCGAATATCTGCAATAGTATAAATCCACCATTAGCCATTTAAAATAAAAATTATTGTAAGATTTTCGTTCCTCCCACGTCTATTAATAGTAGGCGGCCTTTTATGGAAAAGGGAATCGGCACGCGCTATGAAACAATCTATCGCGGGAGGGGAAATGAGGATCCGAAAAGGTGTATATGTGTTTATTGGGTTTGTTGTGTGCGCGTGCCGGGCATACGCCGGTATGGAATGGAATGATATAGGACAGGGGACTACGGATGTTTTCTCGGTTCTCATACAAGAGGATAAACCGGAGAATATTTTTTGGGGCGGCTCAAAAGGAATTTTTAAAACCGAGGATTCCGGAATGAATTGGCAGAGAGTTTTATCAATTCAGGGGGGAAATAGGAAAGTCAATCATTTGAATTTTTCCTTCGGCGATACACATAAAATTTATGCCGCGACAGGGAACGGTTTGTTTTTTAGCCCGGACAGCGGAAAGATATGGCACAGGATTTTTAAGGGAAAAAATTATCTGGAAAACAATTGTCTTTATATAGAGGCGTGTCCTCATGCTCTTTTTCTTGGGACTGAGGCTGGTTTGTTTATAAGCCGCGATAAAGGTGTTCATTGGCAGAGAGAAACGTCTAAAATCGGGAATGTTTCCGTTGTTTCAATCGCGTGCGTGAAGGACCAGCAGGAATGCGGTATTTTCGCGGCCGCATATTCCGGTATCTTTAAAAGTTCGGATGACGGGAAATCATGGTTCAGTGTTTTTTCTTCCCGTCACACCGAGGCTGTTGTTGACGGAGAAGAACGTCCGGATAATTCCGATGCTGAAACAGATGGAGTTGTAATCCGGTGCCTTGTTGTCAGGCGGAAAAATCCTTCTCATATTTTAGCCGGGACCAATAAAGGGCTTCTGATAAGTGAAGACCGGGGGAGCACGTGGAATCAGTTTCCCGATACAGGACTTCTGGACCGGGATATTCTTTCCATTGCGGAGAGCAGGGATGGCGTGGTATATATCGCGACCCGAAAGGGGATATTTTTCCTCTGTGATTACAGATGGGAACAGGTGTCGGATGGGTTGGAATCTTTGGGAGTTAGGCAGATAGTCCTGGATAATAAACGGGTTATATTTGCCGCCGCTGATAAGGGGATTTTCCGGGGCAGGGAAAAAATAGCAACCGGTTTAATTCAAGAGAAGTTAACTCAGGATATAGGATGCGGAGAGGTTACAATCAGTGAAGTTCAGAACGCGGCAATCAAATATGCCGAAGTTGAAATAGAAAAAATAAAAACCTGGAGAAAACAGGCCGCGAAACGAGCTTTTTTGCCGAAGGTCTCGGCGGGAATGGATAAAGATATAGACCGGACGACATCGAATACTGTTTGGGGTACGTACGGGAGCAATGGGAGTCCGGGAAAACATTATGTCGGCCCTGATGATGAAACACGATACCGTAATCTTAACTGGAGCGTTGCGGTGAGCTGGGATTTGGGAGATCTTATCTGGAATGACGCGCAAACATCTATTGATGTCCGGTCAAAACTCATGGAACATTTGTGCCCCGCGCTTATCAATCGGTGCCCTACATAGAGTTTAGTATCAAAAGTACGGAGGTTCTATGCGGCCAGGCTATCTAAAGCCTGGTTTTTTTATTAAA